>NZ_JABFTW010000020.1:0-78677 GCF_021404355.1 Halomonas sp. MCCC 1A11062 | reverse complement strand
GGGATGGTCATGCTCATGGGCGGTGCCATCTTCTTGAGGATGGCTTCCTTACGCTCTGCGGGGTAACGCACGTTGATCACCTCTCAATCCGTTTAGGTGACAACTACGCTGACAGATAGGGTGATCGAGCGGGAGTGATTTTCGCTAAAGGTAAGCACCTTATAAAGCTACCTAAATTTCTAGGGAAGGATATGTTTAACATCTTGAAAGAACTTTACTGGCTCCGCTCGATGAGCGAGCCGCGCATGGATCGTCACCGTTACTGGCTTGCTGCCTACTTGCTGTTAAGCATACAGTTGGGTGCTGCGTTTGTTATGGGTCAAAACCGCTATTTATGGGAAATGACGCCAAGATACTTTCCTGAGGCTTTCTTTTGGGTTAACTATTTTACGCTCTACTTCTCGATCGATTTCGTATTGATCGTTTTGTGCCTTGTAGTGGGTATTAACGCCTTCGGTCGGTTGTGGGGTAGCCTCGCAGGGGTTGGAATTTACTCATTAGGGGCTTTGGGCTCAATGGTCAATTGGGCGTTAATAAGCCGGATGGATGAGCAGCTTGGATACTCACTACTAACGATGGTGGTGCTGGCAATAATAGGCATTGTGGCACTACTCATGGGGTTCACGCTACGCTCTCTTCGCGATGTCGAGCCGTCACATGCGCTCTTACGCCAGCGGCCGGACATGCCGTCGGAAAAACAGCTGGACTGCCTGACTTTCTTGCGTCGCTACCTGTTGGCCCACTTGGTGATCAGCGTTATTGGCGCCATAATTGTCGGTATCATGTATTGGCGTCTCAATAACCTATCAGTGATGGGTTATTATAGGGCGATTGATTCAACGTTAAAGGTCGGTGGTTTTTTCCTACTTCTACTGGTAGCATTGGGAAGTGTCTGGATTCTTAATCTAACCGCCAAGCGATTGAATAGTTTTACCGATGCCACGGCGGCAATTATATGCTGGGGTGTAGTCCTGATAGTCGTCATCGGTGGCGGCACGACCTGGCTGGCAGTAAACGGGTTTTATAATAGTGGTTGGCTGTTTCTGTTGGCCAATACCGTCTCTCTCAGCCTATGGCCTATCAGCATTGGCGCTCAGTTTTATTTGCTAACAAATCCCTCGAAACAGCTCTCTTCCGCAGCGAGGGATATGGCGGAGCCATCAGCGCCGGCGCCTGCCACTTCACCGCAGCTCGATACCTGACGCCCCGGAGTGCCTCGGCTATCGACCACCAGTCCAATTAGTACTGAAGCTTCATAAAGCGGGCGCCCTAAGGGGCGCCCGCTTTCGTTATGGCCTTGCTTTCAGAAGCGATCGACGCGGAACGGTGCCATATCCACTGCAGGTTCTTCGCCATCCATCATCTGGGCGAGCAGCTCGCCGGTGGCGGGGCCCAGGGTGAAGCCCTGGTGGCCGTGGCCGAAGGCGAGCCACAGCCCTTCCTTCTCGGGGGCGGGGCCGATCACCGGCTTCATGTCGGGCAGGCAGGGGCGGGCGCCTTTCCAGGGCTGGCTGTCGCGACGCTTGCCCAGCGGGAACAGCTTGCGGGCCACCTTCTCGGCGGCAGCCAGCTGCTTGTACTGGGGTGGCGAATCCAGATCGGCCAGCTCGGCGCCGGTGGTCAGGCGAATGCCGGCGCGCATCGGTTCGAGCAGGAAGCCTTTCTCGGCGTCCATCACCCAGTGGTTGAGCTTGGCATCCCCTTCGGCGGAGTAGTGCATGTGGTAGCCGCGCTTCACGAACAGCGGCACTTTCATGCCCAGCCTTCCCAGCAGTTCTCCGGCCCAGGGGCCCAGGGCCACCACTACCTGCTCTGCCTCCATGGGGCCTTCGCTGGTATTGACTCGCCAGCCGCCCTCGACCTGGAGCGCGTCCTCGACGCTGGCCTGCTTTATGTGGCCACCCTGTGCGGCAAAGCTGCGGGCGTAGGCCTGCACCAGGCCGCCCGGGTCCGAGACCATCCAGGGCTGCGTCCAGTGGATCGCCCCGACCAGTCCCTTGGCCAGATGCGGCTCCTTGGCGTAGAGCGCCTCGGCGTTCAGCGCTTCATACTCGACCCCGAAGCGCTCGTGGTTCTCCTGGGCTTCTTTCTGGCGCTCTTCGAACTCCTTCTGGGTGCGGTAAAGCTCCAGCCAGCCGCCCTTGCGTACCAGCGCCTCGGCGCCGGCGGCCTCGATCATCGGCGCGTGGGCGTCCTGGCAGCGCATGATCAGCGAGGCCCACTCGGTCACGATGCGCTCGTAGCGCTTACCGCTCGAGTTCAGCCAATAGTCCAGCAGCGGGCCCGCCGCGCTCAGCATGCCGGTGGGGCGGTAGCGGATGTCCACCTGGCGGTTGGGCACTACTCGCAGCAGGGTGGCGATATCGCGGGGGAAGGCGTAGGGGCGCACCGCTTCGCGCTGGATGATGCCGGCATTGCCGAAGGAGGTCTCGAGACCCGGTTCGCGGCGGTCCACCAGCGTGACGTCATGACCGCGACGCACCAGATGCCAGGCCACGGATACGCCGACCATGCCGGCACCAAGAACGATGATTTTGCGGGCCATGAAGGTCTCCCAGCCGATGGAAAATGGAAAGCTCCGCCGCGGGCAGAGCCTGTCATGGGCGGAGTTTATCAGCACTTCCCAGAAAATCGGCTACCTGCTGAAAATTAAGATAAAGTCGCCATAACTCTGCTTTCAGGCAGAATATTTGCCCGTGGCAATGGGGGTGAATAGAATTTTTGTTTGCGGTGGAGCCTTGGGCCTGCTCGCGCCCTTACCGGATAGTGTAGGCGCTGCACTGAGGGCCGCCATGGTCTGGCATGATCTGGCTAAGGCTCTGATCAAGGACAGGGGGCGGGTGCTGATTCCGGCGTCTCGCAACGGGAAAATTACCGCTCGGTAATCCCCATGGCGATCCAGGCTCGGTTTGCAGGAAAAATTACCGCTCGGTAACTTTTTATGGCCACTTCTGCGCTGTCGCTCTTGCCGGTCTTTCGTGAACGGTATCGATGGGGCTCGGGCTGATGGGGCTCGGGCGGCTACCGCGTATTGCCGCGGATCTTCGCCTCGCCTTCTGTTAGCACGCTCCATGCCTGACGCCTCAGCGCCTGGTCACCCGCTGTCATCACTTCCAGGAGCCGGCGCTTCTCGGCCAGGTAGACCCGGGCGAAGCCGCGGTCCCGCGCGACGATGCTGATGGTGTTGTCGATCAGGTCGGCGTACTTGATGGTCTGCGCTTCTGGGGAAACCTGAGCCAGCCTGTCGCGCTCCAGCGCCTTGCGGTGAGCGCGGTTGCCGATCTCCGGATCGATGAATTGATCCGTCAGCTCCTGAACTAGGACAGCGACGCGCTGGCCGAAGCACTCCTCGATGTCCAGCGCTGTCACGGCGGTATCCTCGAGCACGTCGTGCAGGTGGGCGGCGGCGATCATCTCCGCTGTCGCCGATTCCACGGCCGCCACCATCTCTGCGACGGTCGCCGGGTGCTGCCAGTAGGGCTCGCCGGTGTACTTGCGGCGCTGGCCCACGGCTTGATGGGCGGCCCTGCTGAACAGCGCCGCCCGTTCGATCATGTCGTCCATGCTGGCAGTTCTCTCCTCTCCGCCTTCTTCCGCTTCACCCTCTGCCACTCCACCTTCAACCGCTCTAGCTTCCTCTGCCTCAATCGCGCGGGAGCTTCTTCAAGCGCTCATCGGCGCGCTTCACCGTTTTCATCCTTTCCGGCCGCTTCATGGCTTTCCAGTGGCGTATCTCTTCGATCGTGCGGCCGCAGCCGATGCAGAGATCGCCTTTCAGTTGGCATATCGAGACGCACGGGCTTTCGATCTTCTTCGCCATTCAATGCCTGTTCAAGAAGGTGACTGAGTAGACGGGGACGGCTGCGACAACTCGTTTACGACTGCGTCGAAGAGCAACCTGCTGGTCGCTTCGACGTCCTTGCGCGCCATATTCTGCCCGACCAGCGACAGCGCTCCCTGTGAGGCAGCCCAGACAGCACGTGCGGCCTCGTCTACCGGCAAGCGGAAGCGGCCCGTATCAACCAATCGTTGCACTTTCTCTCGCATCAAGGCATATCCCTCCGCCGCCAATTCTGGATGGGAGCGCACCTGTTGCGCGAAAACGATATATAGCGCAGGTCTGTCCAGCGCGAATTCCACTGCAACATCCCAACCAAAGCGCAGTTGCTCCAGCAAGTCGGCCGTGGCGGCAGGCGCACGTTTGCGCTGCATGAACTCGGCCATGGCGCGCCTGACGAGTGCTCGCTCCAGCCCATCCTTGTCGCCGAAGTGGTGGTAGAGGGTGGGCGCTTTGACCCCCGCCACTTCGCAGACCGTGCGAGTCGTCAGACCTGCTGGACCATGCGCCTCCAGCAGCTGCGCAGCCGCGTCCAGAATTTTTGTTTCAGTGCCCATCGCTGGCCTCACGAGAATTCAGTGCTTGACTGAAATATAGCGGTGATATACGTTCAGTGTATCGGTGTTATACGGCCGTGCATCTACAACAAGGAAAATCTCATATGAAATCCAAGTGCCTAGTCACAGGCGGTTCCGGCTTTGTAGGCAGCCGCCTCATCCAAATCTTACTCTCTCACGGGTGGCAGGTGCGTGCGCTCGCGCGCAGTGAAGACTCTCTACGCATCGTCCGTGCGCAGGGTGCCGAGCCTGTTCGCGGCTCGCTGGAAGACCCTTCCTCGTTGGCCGCTGCCGTTCAAGGCTGCGACATGGTTATTCATGTTGCAGCGCACTTCAAGTTGTGGGGAGATCCCGCTGAGTTCGAGCGGGCAAACGTGCAAGGTACGAATAACCTGCTGCAAGCTGCCGCAAGCGCATCAGTCAAGCGTTTCGTACAGCTGGGGGCAGCTGCGGTCGTAATGGGCGACCGAGAGCCTATGTTGCGCGTGAGCGAGGCCTTGCCACGTCAGGAGCGAGCCTGGGCACCCTACAGTGCATCCAAAGCGCGCAGCGAAGCGCTGGTGCTGAGTGCCAATCGTCCGGGGGCATTCGAAACCGTGGTCGTGCGTCCGCCAATGATCTGGGGACCCGGCATGCCAACCCTGGATCACATGATCGAGACGGTCAACGCGGGTCAGTTCCGCTGGGTGGGCGGTGGTTCGCAGTCCATGTCCACCGCTCACGTCGACAACGTTTGCCATGCACTCGAACTGGCCCTCGAAAAGGGTCGTGGCGGTGAAGTCTATTTCGTCAGCGACGGAACGGACAGTACGCTCAAAGAGGTGATCTCGGGTTTGCTGCAGACGCGTGGCATCGAGCCACCGCGCGCTTCGGCACCACTGCCGGTGGCCTGGGTCATGGCCACCATGATGGAGTGGATCTGGCGCACATTTTCACGACCGGGTGAGCCCCCCATGACGCGTCAGATGCTGCGCTTGATCGGTGAGTCTTTCACGGTGGACATAGGCAAAGCGCAGCGCGAGCTAGGCTATCGACCGGTTATTACGAGGGAGCAGGGGCTCACGGCCATGCAGGCCTGACAGCGCTGGCCAGAGTCGGCTGGCCTGGAGAGCGCTAGACGCACGGGCTTCGAGCATCTTCACCATTTAATGCCTCGTTGGCTTGGTGCGTAGCCTGCGCTGCCAGTCGCCGCCGTGCTCTCGCTCACATGCTTCTTCACTGTCGAAATCGAGATGCCGCGAGGCATCGCCGACATCGAGGCCGGCCTCGGCCAGTGCCTCGGCGGTCAGGTCAGCGATGTGGCGCCGGGCATCGCCCTTGAGCGCATTCGCCAGGTTGGGGTGGGTGTCGAACACCCAGGTCACCACCAGGCTCTCGGGAAAGCGCTGGTAATCGACCTCATGGGTGAGCCAGCAGAAACCAGGCAGCAGGGGCTTGGCCTGTTCGCAGGCGTGGGTCAGCGCAGCGCTCAGCCGTCGCTCCATCTTGCCGCGTTCTTTCTTGGCAATCATTGCATCTCCAAAACGTTTGGCCGCCAGCCAGGACTCATTGGCGACCTGATGCCCACTTTAGCGGGCTGAGCCACACAGTTCACTGCCCTGTCAGTATCCCTCACGCATCCCCTTGTTTCTCCTGAGAACGGTCACTTCGGTGCGACGGGGCTATCGACTGCCACTGGCGCTCGGCACGTGGCATGAGCTCACCGAGCCAATCCACGAATGCCCGCACGATGGGCGACAAGTGGCGGTTGTGTGGGTACAAGACCGATATGGGCACGCTCGGCGCCTGGATGTGGCCTAACACTCGCTGCAACTGGCCGCTGTGTAGGTGAGGCATCACCATGTAATTTGCCGCACGTATCAGCCCCAAGCCTTCCAAGCCGCAAGCGATGTAGGTCTCGGTGTCGTTGACGATCAGGTGCTCGCTCATCCGTACGACTCGCTCTTCATCGTTGACCACGAAGCGCCAATCCATGGAGCGGCCCTGATGCCCGGAGAGAAAACCGACAGCATGGTGGTGTTTCAAATCTTCCAATGAGTGCGGCTCACCATGTTCCTTGAGGTACTCGGGCGAGGCACATGTCACCCACTCGAAGCTGGCAATGCGACGCGCCACCAGGGTAGGAGAATCCTGAGGTACGCCGGCACGAATGACGCAATCGATGCCCTCCGGAATCAGCTCCACGGCCCGGTCGCTCAAGATCAGGGTCAATTCCACATCGGGGTAACGGGCCTGAAATGGCTTGATGCCAGGCAGTACGAACAGCTTGGCCATCGAGGCAGTCATGCCGACTCGAAGCTTGCCCCTGAGCCGTTCATCGCTGCCACGAAGGCCTGCCTCGACAGTCTCCAGTTCGGCCAGTAGTCGGCGGCAGTGGTCGTAGTAAAGACTTCCATCGGGCGTCAGGTTCAAATGCCGTGTGGTGCGCTGGAGCAGTTTCACGCCAAGGTGCTCTTCCAGCTCCTTGATGGCGCGAGTGACCGTCGAGGGGGGAAGGGCCAGGTTCTCCGCGGCTTTACTGAAGCCGTGCATCTCAACCACACGGACGAATATCTGCATGGCTTGAAGTCGATCCATGTTCTGGGCTCCCTGGCTTCCTGTAGCAGCCAGAATAACCGATTACGCAGCTGCGTCTAATTTCATTCTCGGAAAAATTGATTTCCAAAGTCAGCAATAAAAGTATCGTTGTTGCTGTCTTTATAATTCTGTTTTCCAGGGAGAGCTGTTATAAATCTACGCGCCAGCGCATATCCTGCATGTGAATCTTTCGGGTGGTGTTCTATTGAGTCATCCGATTTCACCGTAACTTGAAGATCTCATCGATCTCAGGAGAGGCACATGCCAATCAATGAAAAATCCAGTCGTGAAAAAATCCTTATCCTCGGGGCGGGTCAGCTTGGTATGCAAGTGATCAAAAACCTGGCCACCAGGGTCAGCCCTGATACCGTCAGCGTCCTTGTTGAGCCTGGTTTCACCACTTCGCAGGATAAGTATAAGCAGGAAATAACAGGAGTGCTCGGCAGCCTTGGGGTCGAGATATTACACTTTGACCTCTCTGAAGGAACCGAGGAGAACCTCGCCGAGCTGTTCGAAAAGTTTTCAACCGTTATCTGCTGTACAGGGTTCGTGGCAGGAGCCGGAACTCAGACAAAGATTACGCAGGCGGTTTTGAAGGCTGGAGTCGACCGCTACTTTCCCTGGCAGTTCGGGGTCGATTACGACCTCGTTGGAAAAGGGAGTGGTCAACCTGTATTCGACGAGCAATACGAGGTGAGACAACTGCTGCGCTCGCAGGAGTCCACCGAATGGGTCATCGTCTCGACGGGCATGTTCACGAGCTTCCTGTTCGAGCCTGACTTCGGTGTCGTTGATCTGGAAACCGGCACCGTCCGCGCACTCGGAAGCTGGGATACGCGTGTCACCGTCACGACTCCCGAAGATATCGGCCTTCTGACGACCGAGATATATCTTGAAGAGCCTCGCATTCGCAACGAAGTGGTCTTCGTGGCAGGAGATACCCTCTCATACGGCCAACTGGCTACGATCGTCGAAGAGGCAACGGGAAAGGCCGTCAAGCGCGTTGCGTTATCCCTTGAAGAGCTCGATGAGCAACTCTCTCAGGCGCCGGATGATGTCATGCTTCGCTACCGCAAGGCATTTGCTCTCGGTACGGGCATGTGGTGGGAAGAATCGAAAACTTACAATCATGCAAAAGGCATTGACACTGTCGACGTGAGAGCATGGCTCCATCGTCATTTGCGCGATAAGCGCTGACCGTCATTTTGAAGCGACAGGAAGCTTGCAACCGTATGGGGCCATCCATGACCCCATACGGTATTTAGCATGCCTTGCTGAGGATGCTGAGGATGCTGAGGATGCCGAGAGTGCCGAGAGTGCTGAGAACGCCGAGTGTGTCAGTGCCGCTGCGGCAGGATCTCGTTGAACTCCAGTACATTCAGATCGGGGTCGCGGATGAAGCAGACGCTGCGGCGTCCGTGGCCCATGGTGACCGGCCCTTCGGTGATCTCGATCTCCTCGCGTGCCAGCCAGGCCACCAGTTCGTCCATGCTCTCGACGATGAAGGCGGCGTGGGTGTAGCCGGGCCGCTTGATCGGGGCGTCGAGGAGCACGTTGCCCACTTCGGCGGGCTCGCCGTTGTAGATCAGGTGGATGCGCATACCGGTGGGGTGCACGAGCCCGCTGGCCTTGGCCTCGGGGGCGTACTCTTCGGGGTCGCGCAGGAAGCCCAGCTTGGCGTAGAAGGCTTCGGCGATGGCGAGATCGGTGACGCGAATGCCGATATGGTCGAGGCGTAGGGTGTCGAAATGCATGGTAATGACTCCTGGTAGAAAGGGGATGGTTCAGGCTTCGAGCCCGGCGCGTGTGCGCTGGAAGGGGACGAAACCGGGCAGGCTTTCGATCTGGCGCAGCCAGGCCCGCACGCTCGGGTAGCCGGAGAGGTCCACGTTGCCCTCGGGGGCACGTTCGACGTAGCTGTAGAGCGCGACGTCGGCGATGGTGGGCTGTGCCGTACCGGCGATCCAGCGCTGGCCTTCCAGCGTCTTTTCCATCACGGTGAGGGTGGCGTGGGCGCGCTCGATCACCTCTTCGACACGGAAGGGGGCGCCGAACACGGTGATCAGCCGGGCGGCGCAGGCGCCGTAGGCGATCTTGCCGGCCGCCACCGAGAGCCAACGCTGCACCCGCGCCTCGTCGGCGGGCTCGGTCGGTAGCCAGTGGGAAGGGCCGATCTTCCTGGCCACGTAGACGAGAATCGCCAGTGAATCGGCGATGACGGTGCCGTCGTCGTCGAGCACCGGTACTTCGCCGAAGGCGTTGAGGGCGAGAAATTCCGGCTGCTTGTGGGCGCCGGCGGCGAGATCGACCTCGATCAGCTCATGCTCGACTCCGGCGAGGGAGAGGAACAGCGCGGCGCGATGCGCGTGGCCTGAGAGTGGGAAATGGTAGAGCTTCATGGGATTGTCCTCGGGGTTCTTGTCTGTCTTTCGCATTCTGGCTCTCGTCCTTGGTTGAGAGAATCCGTCAAAATCGCACTTCATCATTGCGGTTTTCGACGATAATGCTCGGTGGCGGGCTGGCGAGGGCGAGGAGGCGTGATGGACAGGCTGCGAACGCTGAGAACCTTCATCTGCGTGGCGGAGCAGTCGAGCTTTGCCGAGGCGGGGCGGCGGTTGAACATGTCGCCCACCACCGTGACGCGGACCATCGCGGCGCTGGAGGCGAGCCTTGGGGTTCAGCTGTTGAGGCGCACCACGCGCAGCGTTCGGCTGACCGAGGAGGGCGCGCTGTTCCTGGAGCGATGTCGGGCGGGACTGGCCGAGATCGATGGGGCATTCGACAGCGTGCGCGGCAATCGCTCGGCGCCCCGAGGCACCCTGACGGTGACGGCGCCGGTGATGTTCGGCCGGCTGCATGTGCTGCCGGTGGTGGTGGAGCTGCTGCGGCAGTATCCCGAGCTGCAGGTCCGGCTGCTGCTGCTGGATCGGGTGGTGCGCCTGGTGGAGGAGGGCATCGACGTTGCGGTGCGCATCGCCGAGCTTCCGGACAGCTCGCTGCACATGCTGCGAATCGGTCAGGTGCGACGGGTGCTGAGCGCGAGCCCGGCCTATCTCGCTGAACGTGGCAGGCCTAACTCGCTGGCCGAGCTGCGCGAGCATGATCTGATTTTGATCGAGGATGAGGCGGTATCGCAGCGTGGGCTGGGTTTCGACGAGGCCCGGCGTGCCGGGCGTCCTGCCCGACTGTCGGTCAACCACGTGGATGCCGCCATTGCCGCTGCGGTCGCCGGGCTCGGCGTGGTGCGCACGCTCTCTTATCAGATCGCCGAGGATGTCGCGGCAGGGCGGCTCGAAACCATCCTGAGCGATGACACCGCCCCCGCGCTGCCCATCTCACTGCTGTTCCAGAGCGGCCGCCGGGACCACCCGAACGTGCGCGCCTTTATCGATGCCGCCAGGCAGCATTTGCAGGGGGTGTCGCTGTAGCTGGTGGGTGGCACTGAGTTCGTGCCAGGCAAGCTTTCGCCTTACTTTCGCCTTAGCTCCCCCGGCCTTCGAGCATGCGCTGAAGCAGGCCCTGAAGGAGCCGCTGATCCGATTCGTCGAGTGTGTCGGTGAGCGGCGCCAGCGCTTGCTGTGTCTGCGTGTGCAGGCGCAGTACGTCGCGCTTTGGTGGCGCCCGGTACAGGCGGCCGTAATCACGCGTGAAGGACGTTGTGGGAGATGAAGGCGCGGACGCCAATACACAGGTGTCGGCGTCCGCGATTGAGAAAAGGCTCAGCGGAGTGCCACTGGCGCGTCCTGCGCCTGCAAGGCGGCGTCAAGAAGCGGCTTGCCGGGACCGGAGAGCCATGCATCGAGGGTAGTCAGCGCGCCGAAATTCCTGCGGAGCGCGCCAATATCCGCCGCTCCGGCGCATCTGCCGTCGTCAACGAGCTCTGCCAGCCGTCCGAGGAACGCATCCTGTTCAAGGAGACTGTCAGGGAAGCGACTGTATGCGATCGCCCTGCCTGCCGCTCGGCTGAGCGTCTCCTGCATTCCGCTTCCGGTGACCTCGTCCCCCGCAATCTCGATGGTCTGGCCCGCAAATCGCTCGGGATCGGCGAAAGTCGAAGCGACGATCTTCCCGATGTCGTCGGCCGCGATGAACTGCATAGATTGATCGGGCCGCATGAAGAAGCTGAACGTTCCCTGGTCCAGGCCCATGCCCGGCAGCATCAGCATCTCCATGAAGGCGGCCGGTCGCACGATCGTGCTACGGATGGGCAGGCCACGAATATGCTCCTCGATTTCCGTTTTGCTATCGAAATGTCCCAGTCCGGTGGCGCCTTTGCCAGCGGCGGCGGCGGAGGTATAGACGAAATGCCGGATGCCATGTTTCACGGCTATGTCGGCAATGGTCTTGCCGTAGCGAACCTCCTCTTCGTCGGTGACGCCATAGGCCGCGCCTTGCCCAGAACTGGGCTGCACGCTGAAGACGCCGTAAACGCCCGACATCGCCGTTTCGATGGATGCGGCATTCGTGAAGTCGCCCCGGTAAAGTTCGACGCCAGTGGCTTCAAGTGCCTTTGCCTTCTCGCTGGCCGGTTCCCGGACAAGTGCTCTGACACGCCATCCGGTGCTCCTGAGCGCCCTCGCAACCGCTCCTCCCTGTTGTCCAGTGGCGCCGAACACGAGTACGGTCTTTTCGACTGTCATCTTAAAGTTCCTTTCCGTAACTATTGAAAGTTACAATTTGGCACCGCCAGGAGTCTTGTACAAGACGGCACATTTTTGTCCGTCGGTTACCAGGAGATAACCCATGGAGAAGACCATTCACGGTCGGCCGTACATCGAGACGAAGAAGGGGCCGGTCCTCACGCCATGCGCGCCAAATAGCGTTCTGGCGAGGCTTGGCGACAAATGGACCATCCTCGTGATGAGCATTCTTGCATTGGAGCCTGCCAGGGCGCTGCGGTTCTCCGAGATCAAGAATGGGATCCCGGACATTTCGCAGCGTATGCTCACCCTCACGCTCCGCAACCTGGAGCGCGACGGTTTGGTGATACGCCATTACTTCGCCGAGATTCCGCCGCGCGTCGAGTACGAACTGACGCCGATGGGCAACACGATGCTACCGGCGCTTGAGGGGTTTACCGGCTGGATCAGAGACAACTGGCGGGCGATCGAGCAAGCCCGTCAGCGGTATGATGCGGCCAGAAGCGACTAGGTGTCCGATCGCACGCAACGCTCGCTGCATGGGCGTGTTTGCGTCCGTAACTGCCGGTCGGCACGGCTCCCGTCTGCCACCTTTTCTGATTCAAGCGCTTGTAGGCTGCAACATGGTTACGTCTTGGCCAGCGTACTCAGCAGGCCTCAGGGTACGCAGTACGTCGCGCTTTGGTGGAGCCTGGTACAGGCGGCCGTAATCACGCGTGAACTGCGATACGCTCTCGTAGCCCACCGCGAAGGCGGCGTTGCTGGCCGAGAAGCCCTCGTCAAGCATCAGGCGGCGCGCTTCGATCAAGCGCAGACGCTTCTGGTATTGCCCTGGTGCCAGCGAGGTCATGTGCTTGAAGTGCTTGTGAAACGAGCTAAGACTCATACTGGCTTCTGCCGCCAGTCGCTCCACGGGCAGGCGAGACCGGTACTCGGCTCTCAGAATCGCAATGGCGGCAGCTAGGCGGCTTGCGTGACTGTTGGGATCGACAAGCGAGCGCAAGGCAGTACCGTGAGGACCCGACAGCAGCCAGAAATGCAATTCCCGCATGATCCCAGGGCGTAGCAGCGGTATGGCTTCGGGTTGATCCAGCAGGCGCATCAATCTCAATGCACAATCGAGCAGCGCGGCTTCGGTGTCTTCGACAAATAGTGTCACCATTTCAGACGAGCGCTGCGAGCAGGTGCTATCCATGTGGGCGGAGAGTTCGCGCAAGCTCGCCATTTCCAGTTCGATCGAGACTGCCAGATAGGGCTCGCTCTGGCTCGCCTGTACGACTCGCCCCACGACCGGCATGTCAGCGCTCACAATGACAGATTGGCCAGCAGAGAAGAGCCGCTCTTCATTCCCTATGATCGAGAGCTTCGCACCTTGCAGTATCAGGCAAATCAAAGGTCGATAAACTGAGTGTAGGTCGCTGGCCGGCGCCTCGAGACTCATTATGCGTAGGCCTGGCACCGGGGTTGTCGCCAGGCCGTCGCGCTTGGCGTGACGTCTGGCATAGGTCCAGACAGCGTCTTTGAGTGAATCCATATGCTTTACTCCCGCATTGCGGCTTGTCTGTTGCGCGAAGGGGCGGGTTCAGTCAGTGGCAACGAGTGGCATCGCCAGAAATCGATATTGGTACCGCTGTGATACCGTCACGACAGGGCCTCTGTATGGCGGTGGATCAAAACTGCCAGTTGGCTGGGACCCAGGCATAGCCGGTGTCCGTCTTGAGCATTCGGCCAAGCCCCGGGAAGGGAAAGTGGAAGCCGAGAACGGGGAGCCGGTCTGCAGCCGCCATGTCGAAGATGCGGCGGCGGGAGGCCAGTGCCGTTTCCTTGTCACGATCCGGTCCGGGCAGCCAGGAGTGGTCAATATTGACGATGGGGTGATAGGCAAGATCGGCAGTCAGCAGCAACTGATCATTCCCTGAGTGGACAAGGAAGTTGGCCATGCCGGGGGTGTGGCCCAGGGCCGGCAGCGTGGTCAAGCCAGGAACGATTTCCGTGCCGGCTTCGTACAATTCGATGTCGTTGATGACCGGCTCGAGGCTCTGGCGGATGGAGGCGGCGAAGTGACGACGGAAGTCCTCGGGCACCGGCATGTAGGAAAGGTCTGGCTCGTTACGCATGAAAAAGTCCCAATCGGCACGTGGCGCAAAGACGGTCGCGCGCGGAAATGCCTTGCTTCCATCGGCTGCCCGAAGGTTGCCGACATGATCCGGATGCGTATGTGAGATAACCACTATGTCGATGTCATCGGGGCGTAAACCGATGGCAGCCAGATTATCGAAGATGCGACCGCCTAGCGGCCCCATGGTCTGTCCGGCTCCGGCTTCGAGGAGGATTCGTCGGCCATGCGTTTCGATAAGCAGGGTGTTGAGATTCAGGGTCATATGGTCGGTCGGCAAGAAGGCTTGTCTCAACACCTCCTCCAGTTCTGCCTCCGGCGCGTCGCTGGCGTAAATCCGCGGAGGGCCGCCTATCAGCCCGTCGCTCAGCACGGTGGCAGAAATGTCCCCGACACGAAGGTGGTAGTAGCCGACATTTGCACTCGCAGTGCCACCCTGGGCCGTGGACGTCGCGGCGGAAGCCGCCTGCGCAAGGGCCATGCCGCCGGGCGGCAAGATTAACCCAGCGGCTGCCGACGCCGCTGTCAGGATGATCTTCCTACGATTCAATGTAATTCCGCTCATATCTGCGTCCGTCCGAATATCTGATGGCAGGGGCGTAATTTGTTATCAGCGTCGGAAAGGCTGCGATCATTCCAAACCGAAGCCTTACGACATGTTTTTAGGATGACCCAGAACAAGCGTGCGGATAAGCTAACGAAAACGGATCAGCTTATTAAGCAGGACTTTGCAATGCGGCCATTACGCCTGGACAGCTTGGAGATCTTTGAAGATGTCGTGCGCTGCGGTGGATTTAGAGCCGCCGCGCTTGGTAGGGGCGTATCATCGTCAGCTATCAGTCAATCGATCAGCGCGCTCGAGGAAGCGTTGGGTATCCGGCTGCTGAATCGAACCACACGCAGCGTCGCGCCTACTGAAGCAGGCGAGCGGCTACTCGAGCGACTTGGGCCCGCCCTTCACGACATCAGAACGGCAATCGACGATCTCAACCAGCTTCGGGAGCGCCCATCCGGTACCGTGCGTATCAATGCGCCAGCGCCGGCCGTCGACCACATGCTGTGCCCCCTGACCTTTGAATTCATGAAGATTTATCCCGCCGTCAACGTCGAAATCGTCAGTGATGCGGCGATCATCGATATCGTTGAGCAGGGGTTCGACGCTGGCGTGCGCTTCGGGAATCAACTCGCCCAAGACATGATCGCCATGCCCCTGGGCCCCGCCTTGCGGTATGCCATCGTGGCTTCACCCGATTATCTGCACAAGCACGGTCGACCCGACTCGCCAGGCGACCTTCTGCAGCATGACTGTATTCGCCGCCGCTTCCCCGGCGGCACCATGGAGACATGGGCCTTCGAGAAGGATGGCGACGAAGTGGAAATCACGCCGCAAGGACGGCTGACGCTGAGTTCAGCGCATCACGAGCTTCAGGCCGCCATTGCGGGAGCGGGCATCGCGCATCTTTTCGAGGATTACGTCCGCGATGATCTCGAAAAGGGCAGGGTGGTTGAAGTGCTCGTCGACTGGAAGAAGCAGTTGCCGAGTTGGTATCTGTACTATCCGAGCCGGCGTCATACCAGTGCGGCCATGCGGGCCTTTCTCGAGTACATCCGCCATCGTGAATGGCCACCAGTCAGCAACTAATTCATGCACCACAGAGTTGCGACACTCTAATACAAGGTCAATATATTGGTAAGACAAAGTCAGTGTAGATTTCGACTGGTTCGCATCGAACACATCGAAATTTTACCAAAGACTTGCATCAAGGAGAGGCATCATGAAACGCGCAACCCCAGTTTGGGCAGCCCTCATGACAACAGTGCTGGCACTGGGCATGACCAGCCAGGCTTCTGCCATGCCGAACAATGGTCCCTTTAACTTGGAAGAAGGCAATACTCCGTCTCGGCTGTTCTCCGGTGTCGATCATTACCGACTTCAGGTGAGCGATACAGCCAATGTCACTATCAATAGCCGCGGCTGGAATACCGGGGGTGGGAGCCATGGCGGCCTGATGGCCGTGTTACGTGATGACAGCGGTAATGTCGTTACCCAGACCCGGAGAAACGGTGGAGACTTCACCATCAGCCGACAGCTGAGCCCGGGAGACTATACGCTCGAAGTCCATGCCAATAGATTTGGAGGGCGGGCCGACACGACCGACTATTACACCCTGACGACACAGATTAATTGACTGTCGATTTAGTTCGCTATCGCCAGCCTTAGGCTGGCGATAGCTGTTTTGATTGATTTTTTATAGGGGTGGGGCTTGGTGAAGTGAACAAATCATTAGCCTAGGGGGAATGCCAACATGTCGAATAATCTTTAAAGGATAGAGCCTGGGCAAGATCGTCACGCGTGTCGATGTCGAGCGCCCAATCGGCGGGGATTGGCACGGTTGCAGTACGCTCCAATGACTGAAATACCCGGCCGGCCCCAGCATCGCCGGCCAGTCCGATCAATCTATCGAAGACAGCCCGATCGAAGATGGCGGGTGGTGAATGTGTCATTTCTGACACCGACATGACCGCAGTGCGCTCGGGCGTCAGGGCATGACGAAGATCGATGAGGTGAGCATCCGGAACGTTCGGCATGTCGGCGAGCAGGACCAGGGCCGCTTCGACGTGCTGACACTGCCCGGCCTGTTGAATGCCGGCAGCAAGGGAGGTCGACAGGCCCTGGGCCGCCTGCGCATTGACCACCACGGTCCAGCCAGCGGCGCGCAGCTCCACTGCTCTTGCGGCCTGGTCGGGGCCGATAACGGCGATACGGGCGGCAAGGTCATGCCCCTGGAGTGCTGTTGCGGCACGCTGGATGAGGCGCTGCCCCCGGAAACGGGCCAGGAGCTTGTCGCCCTCTTCGAAGCGGCTGGACTGCCCAGCGGCCAGCAGCACGAGCGCCGTCGAGCGAAAGGGGAATCGAACCTTGCGTTGATAGGCGTCGACGATCTCCGCGAGGGCGGACACGGCAAGCGCCGACGCTTCGCGCATCGAGGGAAGCAGGCCAACAGGACCGCGGATACGACTGATCTGTCTCTCGGCGATACCGACGGCACGAAGCCGTTCACAGCGCCGGGCATGGGTCGTCTTGCTGCCAACAGCGCCGATATAGAGGGCTGGGCCGGTGAGAGCCTGAGCAAGAAGCGACTCCTCCCAATCGACATCATGGAAAGCGAGGAGAAAGGCTGTATAGGGATCATCGTTCAGAGCTGGAAGCGTCGATGGAAGCGTAAGCTCCGTGATTGGCTCGATTTCCAGCCGACGGGCAGCCTGGACGTCGGCGCCATCGCGGAGCTGCAGCTCCGTTTGAATACCACTGGCCGCCGCTAGCCGGGCGAGCGCTAGGCTGTCTGCCCCGCGTCCGGCAATGCGCAGGCGCAGCTTGGGCATATAACGGAAGGACAACGCACTTGCCACTGTCGGGTGCCCCAACCGAAGCTCGCCCGATGCCGAAAGATTGAGCGTTACTGGCTGGCGTGCGGCGAGCCGATCATGGCACGCACGCAGGACACTGGCCTGGGGATCGGGAAGTACCCATACCTCGATCGCACCACCGCAGGGTAAGGGCAGATCGATGAACGGAGAGCCACTGCCATATCTCAGGCGTTCGATTCTACCCGAGCGAAGCGCCTCCAGTGCATGCATTGCCACATCCGCATCGATGCAGCCACCCGAGATATAGCCGCATCGTTCGCCCGTTACGGACACAGCCATCAGAGCGCCAGGCAGGCGCACAGCGCCGCCCTCCGTCGCCGTCACGATGACGAGTGCAACCCCGTCCGTCCTGCGCCAGGCAAGCCATTGGCCAAGGACATCCTGCGTATGTTCCAGATAGGTCATGGGCCTGCGCTAACTCGGAAAGTGATCGGAGAGCGGCAGGTGACGGACCCGTTGCTGCGTGGCGGCAAACAGCGCATTGGCCAGCGCCGGGGCGAGTGGGGGAATGCCCGGCTCACCGACGCCCCCCAGGGGAGAACCGATTTCGACGATGCCCACCGCCACCGATGGTTCCTCCCCCATGCGCAGCAGCGAATAGTCGTAGAAGTTGGACTGTTCAGCGCGGCCGTCGCGGATCGTGACCTTCTGCCTCAATGCCGCACCGAGCGCATCGACGACAGAGCCCTGCATTTGCGCCTCCACCTGGCCCGGGTTGATGGCGTGTCCGCAGTCGATAGCCACATAAACCTGGTCTACCTGGACACTCTCGCCGTTAGCCCGTGCCTCGACCACTTGTGCAACGTAGGAGCCATAGCTTTCGACCACGGCCAGGCCGCGTGAGAGGCCCTCTGGCGCCGGTTCGTTCCAGCGTGACATCTCGGCGACCCGGTCGAGCACGGCAAGCATTCTTGCCTGTCCGGTACAGTGGTTTCTGCGGTACTCCAGCGGGTCGAGGCCCGCTGCCGCAGCGCATTCGTCCATGAAGCTTTCGAAGAAGAAGCCGTTGAAGGTGTGGGCGATCGCCCGCCAGGGACAGAGCGGTATCGGCAGATCGACCACGGCGTGCTCGACGACGAAATTCGGAATGACGTAGCGCATGTCCGACAGCCCGCCGAGCGAGAAGGGATCGAAGTTGGCGAGGTTACCCGTCGCCTGCGCCATTTGCTCCGGATCGAAGCCGTATGCACGGCCCATCTGTGGCCCGGCGAGCCGGATGTGCATGCCGGTGATATTGCCGTCATCGTCCAGGACTGCGCGGAAGCGACACATCATCGTTTGACGATACTGCCCCTGCTGAACGTCGTCCTCGCGTGACCACAACACCTTGACCGGACGACCGCCGACGGCGCGGCTGGCGAGCGCGGCCTGAAGAGCGATCTCGCCATGCGTCTTGCGACCGAAGCCGCCGCCCAGATAGGTGGTATTGATGAAGAGCTGCTCAGCCTGCACCTGCATAGCGCTCTCGAGCGTCATGCGAATGACGTCCTGGCCCTGTGTGCCGATCCACAGTTCCGTGCGCTCCTCGGTAGACTCGGCCGTGCAGTTGATCGGTTCCATGCACATATGGGTGAGAAGTGGCACCGAGTATTCGGCCTCGACGACTTGACCGTCGGTCGATAGTGCCGCCTCGGCTTCGCCACGCAGCGTCGTGACCGGCACATCGGTTCGATCCAGTCCCTCGCGGAGCAACTCATTGATCTCATCGGTGGAAAGTGTGTCTGCCGGTGTCTGGGTGAAGGTGATGTCCAGCGCGTCGGCAGCCTGCTTGGCCTGCCACCAGGAATCGGCGACCACCACTGCGCCGCGCGGCACACGGACCACGGCGACCACGCCCGGCATACCGGAGACGCTGCTCTCGTCGAACGACTCGATGTCGGCGGAAAAGACAGGGGCGAGCCGGACGGCGCCATGCAGCATGCCTTCGCGCTCAACGTCCACCGCGTATACCGCCTTTCCCGTTACCTTCAGCGGTGTATCGAGGCGCGGCACCGAGCGCCCGGTCAGCGTTCGTTCCTGGTCGGGGCGCAGGGTAGGCTCCTCCGGCACAGGCAGTGCCGAAGCGTCTCCCACCAGATCACCGAAGGGAAGGCTACGCCCGGATGCGGCGTGTACGATGAAGCCATCCTCTGCTTGCAGCGTTGCGGGCTCCACGCCGAGCCGTGTGGCAGCAGCCTGGGTCAGCATTTCCCGCGCCTGGGCGGCGGCGCGGCGCAACGGGTCATGCCATAAGCGGATGCCGAACGAGCCCACGGAGCGCATCTGGCCGGAAGGAATGCGGTAGGCGGGCGCCGGCTGATTCGGCATCTCGACAGCGATGCTCGACCAGTCGGCCCCGAGCTCTTCGGCAAGTATCTGGGCCTGACCCGTGTGGATCCCCTGACCCATTTCGCTGGTGGGCAACACGAAAGTCACCTGACCGTTCGTATCAATGCGGATGAAGGCCTGCGATATGCCCGTATCCTCGCTCTGCTGCGCCCACGCAGGCAGCCGAAGGGGAACGACGAGGGCGGCACCGGCCGCGACGGCACCGGCTAGAAAGGATCGACGGGTAAGATGGATGTTTTGCGGTTTCATCGTTCTACCTTCGCCTGGGTAAGCAAAATAGGAATGTATCGGGGGAGGCGGGCCTCATCAGGCCTCGGTGGCATGGTGAATGGCCTCCCGAATACGCAAATAGGTGCCGCAGCGGCATAAATTGCCGCGCATCGCCTCATCGATCTGCGCCTCGGTGGGGCTCGGATTGCGCGCCAGAAGCGCGGCCGCGCTCATGATTTGTCCACTCTGGCAGTAGCCGCACTGCGGTACTTCCAGCTCCATCCAGGCCTGCTGGACGGGATGCGAGCCGTCATCAGACAACCCCTCGATCGTCGTGACAGACCGACCTTCAGCGCCAGCCAACGAGAAGACACAGGCACGCACCGGCTCGCCATCGACATGCACCGTGCACGCACCGCATTGCGCTACGCCGCAACCGAATTTAGTACCGGTTAGTTTCAACTCATCCCGGATCACCCAGAGAAGTGGGGTATCCGGTGTGGCGGTGACCACTACCGCGCGTCCGTTGATTGTGAATGCTGTCATGGTGCTCTCCTCGGCTAGCCATAATTGCGTGACGGAATGCGCTTTGAGCATTTAATTTTTAACCATTCGTAGTGCGGGGGCTTGCCACTTGCTGTGAAAAACTTGCCCCATCCTGCCGGGCACAGGCGAGAGCGGAACCGAATGGGCTCGCCATCGCTTATCTTGGGCATATAGCGAATAGCGGCACCAGCTCTTTTGTCCCGTCTCATGCGAACTGGTCCAACCTTATTCCGAGTTTGTCTTATTGATGTGCCATGCCTGTATTAAATTGTCGCAACATTGTGTCGTGCTATGGATGGCTCAGGTTACAAGTATCTTGACGCCGGAGATCGCGAAGACCACTCTATTGGAAGCTCCCGCGGAGGCTTCGTGACTCTGCGATGAGATAGCCGCAAGGATGGGGCAGAGTATCGAATAGAGAGTGTTTTAGCTTTCCGGCGGAGGGTGGGGTAATGCAAGACGCTACACATGTAGTCGTCGTTGACGACCATGACGATATCCGGGATCTGGTTCGGGAGTATCTCGAGCACCATGGTTACAAGGTCAGCGTAGCGGAAAGTGGGGCGGCCCTACGGCAAATTCTTGAGCGAAAGACTGTCGACCTGATCATCCTCGATGTCATGATGCCCGGCGAAGACGGCATCTCGTTGTGCAAGGAGATTCGGGCTACCGAAGACACCCCCATTATATTTTTGACAGCGATGGCCGAAGATGCCGATCGTATCATCGGTCTTGAGCTCGGCGCAGATGATTATTTGGTGAAGCCATTCAACCCGCGTGAGCTTCTTGCCCGGATCAGAGCCGTGCTCCGTCGTGCCATCAACTCCACTCAAGCACGCACCATTCTCAATCGCAGGATAGTCCGCATCGATCATTGGAAGCTCGACTTGGGTCGTCAGGAAATCTTCGGTGATGATGGCGTTGGTATCCCGCTAAGCACAGCGGAATTTCGCCTGCTTAAGGTCTTCATCGAGCGGCCAGGTTTGATACTTAGTCGGGAACAGCTCCTTGATCTGACGGCTGGGAGGACAGCTGACATCTTCGACCGCAGCATTGACAACCAAGTCAGCCGTCTCCGGAAGAAAATCGAGGACAATCCTAAGAGCCCAACGATCATCAAAACTCATTGGGGCGGTGGCTACAGCCTGTGCGCCGAGGTCGCGCCCGAATGACTCGTCTTTGGCGGAGGAGCCTCGCTACACAAATCATCGGGCTTACGCTCGTGGCGTTAATCGTCTCGCAGGCACTCACTTTCCTCATCTCTTTGGATGAGTACACAAAGAAGTTCGATGCTGGTGCGAAAGCTGAGTTTGTCAGCCGAGTATCATCCACTACCCGTTTGATGGAATCGTTACCACCTGAATTTAGGGAGCAAGCTCTACACGCAAGTGAAGGCAGCTATTTGAGATACTGGTTGTCCGACAGTGAGCCTATGGATCCAAATGACTGGAGGTTGCAGGCCCTCGCCCGACTTTCCCAGCCACTGGACAGCTCCGTCGATCCAAGCGGAACATTAGGATGGGCTGGATCTACTTCCCCGAAGTTGCCGAGTGTCAATAAAGTGTCAACTGCAAACGTAGCCGACCCATGGATGACACCAAAGCCTTATTTATGGTTGATGCCACAGCCGGCAAAGATACTCAAGTTTTCAGGCAGTAAAGGGTATGGCTTCAGTACGCGTCTTGAAGACGGGCATTGGTTGAATGCGGCATTTTATCAGCACGAAAAAGGAGGCTTGTGGACCTCCAGGTCACTGATGTCACTTGGGCTTACCGCGCTCATGCTCGCCTTGATCAGCATTTTTATCGCGAGCCGCATCGCACGACCACTACGGAATCTGGCAACAGCCGCTGAAGCTTTAGGTCGAGGACAGAACCTGCCGCCGTTATTGGAAGACGGGCCAGAAGAGATCAAGCGGACGGCTCAATCCTTCAATGAAATGCAAAGCCGTCTACATCGTTTCGTAGAGGATCGGACGAGGATGCTAGCAGCGATTAGTCATGATTTGCGAACGCCAATAACCTCGCTTCGGCTAAGAGCAGAGCTCGTCCAAGATGAAGATGCCCAGCGCAAGATGATAGCGGCAATTGACGAATTGCAGTCGATGACAGAAGCCGCGATTTCGTTTGCACGTGGAGAATCGATTAAAGAGGAGACTCGTGCCATAGATCTGGAAGCGCTAGTTGGGAGTATTTGTGATGACCAATCTAACTTGGGACATCCGGTCACGCATGTCGAGGGCGTGAGGATGAAATATCACTGCCGCCCCGACAGCCTCCGCCGCGCGATCAGAAACCTGGTTGAGAACGCGGTGCGTTATGGGGGAGAGGCGAAGGTGTTTCTTCGGGACACCACCTCAAGTATTGATATTGTCGTCGAGGACCGTGGCCCTGGAATACCGAACGACATGGTAGAGAAGGTCTTCGCGCCCTTTGTCCGGCTTGAAACCTCCCGAAGCAGACAGACAGGAGGCAGCGGACTAGGTCTTTCGATAGTGCGAGCTGTCGTGCGGCAGCATGGGGGGGATATCTCGTTTTCCAACACCGAAACCGGTATGCAAGCCATCATCTCACTCCCAAGAGAAGGCTGTGTAAACGCAACGCCAGTGCCCAAAGAGCGCGCTTGGTGGCTCAAAAAGACTTCACTTTCGGCGCAACGCGCTCATTTACCGAAATAGCTGGTGTGCTTACCGAACCGGCGTGAGGATGTAGCGGATACCCTGATCACATATCCAGGCATCTGCCACGGAGGTCAGCGGCAGGCTGGTAAACGGCGCATCAAAGCTGGCCATAGGCGCAGCGGCGAGTAACTCGCGAGCACCTGTCAGGAGCTCCTTTACGGACACGCTACCAATGCCGCTTCCGATCAGTTCCAGTCCCGTGCTGCGCAGCATGTCGCCGCGAACAGCAATCTCGTCGCCGGCCACGGTGCCCAGTTGAACATAGCGCAAGCGTGGCTCGCCGGTCCTGGAGCCGCGATCTTGGGTTGCCGCCCGCAAGACCCGAGTAGCGGGCTCGCCCCACGCGAAATCGAGCACGACATCGACACCTTCATCGAACTGCGCACGCAGCGCTCCGTCTGCATCGTCATTCAGGGCGATCTTCACATCGGCCTCCAGGCGCTCGAGCTTTGCCGCATCGCGACCGACGGCGATCACCCTCGCCCCCAAATACCGCGCGGTCTGAAGCGCCATGCAGCCTGCCGAGCCGGTCGCACCGAGGATCATCACCGTCTCGCCGCGCTGCAGCTCGGCCCGTCGCGTAAACGCGATCCACGACGCAAGTCCAGCCGTGGCGATGGCCGCCGCGCGCTCGTCAGACAGCCCCTCGGGCACCGGTACCATCATTTCTCTGGCGACCAATGACTTCTCCGCCATGGAACCGAACGGCGTCTTGGGAAACAAGAAATAGACCCGCTGCCCCTCTGCGTCGATGCCCACGCCATCGACACCCGGAACGAATCCGGCTGTCGTGCCGCTGGCATAGTGTCTACCTGACGCCAACCCCTTAACGATGGGGCTGAGCGCAGTGGCATGCACTTCGACGACGGTTTCGCCGTCGCTGGCCACCGGCTCACGAAAATCCTGAAACGACGGCGGAATGCCGAATGTATTCACCACGGCTGCTTTCATGCTGCTCACTCCTGAAAGTGTTCCAATAACTCGGACGGATACTTAGCACGTCTGCAGAGTAGGCAGATCCACTCGAACGATCTATGCTTAAAAATCCGTTTTTTGTTCGTGTTCGTCCAGGTAGTGTATGGATCCCCTTTCGGAAGTGCTCTCGCTGCTGAAGCCTCGCAGCTATATCACCGCCGGCTTCGACGCAGGCGGGGCCTGGGCGCTCACGCTCGATGACCTAGCAGGCCGCATCAAGTGTTATGCCGTCATCAAGGGCACCTGCTGGCTGTCGATGCAAGGTAGCGAGCCAGTGCAGCTCCAGGCCGGCGACTGTTTCGTCCTGCCCAGCGGCCGAACCGTGCGCATCGGCAGCGATCTGGACGTTGAGCCAAAACGGGCCAGCGAAGTGCTCGACCCCAACCGTAGCGGCGAAGTCGTCACCTACAACGGCGGAGGCGACGTCTTTCTGGTTGGCAGCCGTTTCGAGGTGAATGGCCGCCATGCCGAGGTACTGTTGCAGACCCTGCCACCTCTCATGCAGGTCGAGACCTCAGGCGACCGCGCCAGACTGAGAGGATCGATCGAGTTGATGATGGAGGAGTTGCGCGAAGCCCGGCCCGGCTCATCGTTAGTGGCGCAGCAGCTCGCGCACATGATGCTGGTGCAAGCACTGCGCCTGTACTTGGCGGAGCAAGCCCACCGCGACATCGGCTGGTTCGCTGCACTCGCCGACCCTCAGTTGAGCGGTCCCCTCAACGCGATACATGCCAATCCGGCGCAGCCATGGACAGTGCAGAAGCTAGCCACGCTGGCCGGTATGTCACGCTCGACCTTTGCCGAGCGCTTTCGCCAAAGGACCGGGGAGACACCGATCGCCTACCTGACGCGTTGGAGAATGATGCTTGCGTGCGAAAAGCTCATGAATGGTCGTGACACGCTGGCACGTATCGCGACGTCGGTCGGCTATGAATCCGAGCATGCGTTCAATACGGCTTTCAAGCGAGTCATGGGCGTATCGCCAAGGCGATATTAGCCATCGAGAGCGCGCTGGACGCAACCATGCTGCTTCGCTTCCAGCATTTACCGGAAAAGCATGCTCTGACCCAGCGAATCTCTGAGGCGATCAGCGGGCACCTCCCAGGCATCGCCGGGCAGCAACGCGCGAAACCGCTCTTGCGATATCGCTGCTCGAGACAGGGCAGCATGCAGATCCTGACGAGGTTGCTCGACGGCTTCATCCGTCAATTGAAAACTGCCCCAATGGTGCCCGATAGCATTACGCGCGCCGCACAGCATCATGCCCTGAACGGCTTCTTCCGGATTTTGATGCTGGGACTGCATGAACCAACGCGGCTCGTAGGCGCCGATGGGGAGATTGGCGAGGCGGAAGCCGCCATGCTTTTCGCGCGCGGCGCGGTAGTTGATGCCCGAATGAAAGCCTGTGTCGCCGACATGGTAGATGTTGCCAGCCGGTGTCTCGACCACAAATGAGGCCCATAGCGCCATCCGACGATCCCATAAGCTGCGGGCCGACCAGTGATGTGCCGGCTCGCAATGGATCGCAACTGGACCCCATTCAGTTACGTCGCCCCAATCCTGCGCATGGACACGCATTGCCGGGATGGCATTCAGGATAATTGTGTCATTGCCGAGCGGCGTAATGACGAGAGGATCGTGAATTGCGTGCAAACGCTCCAGCGTCGCCAGATCGAGATGGTCATAATGACTGTGGGTGACGAGAACGAGGTCGATCGGTGGCAAGTCCTCGAACCGGATGCCTGGCTCATTGACGCGCTGTGGCCCGGCAAAGGAAACAGGTGAGGTGCGACGAGAGTAAACGGGGTCGGTGAGGATGTTCACCCCTGCAACCTGAATGAGAATGGTCGCGTGACCAACCATTGTCGCGCGGAGATCGTCGCCGGATACGCGTTCGATGGGAAGGGTGCTCGTGGTTTTCTGCGGCCAGGCCTCCGGCCATGGACTAGCGCTACTGGTAACCTGCCAGCGCGCAAGGTCAAGCACCCCAGGTGGCTCGGCACCGCCTGGGTTGAAGAAGCGCAGCCCGTCGAAGTGATCGCTCACAGGCCCCTGGTAATAAGGGTTGCTCCTCATCGCGTAAGCGGTTCCGAATCCACCGGCCGCGACGGATGTAACGCCCATCGCCTTGAGAAAGCTGCGTCTGTTCATGAGCCCTCTGCCTTCAAGCGCATAGGAACGTCGGGAGAGGTTGCTTCCGCCCACCCTGAGACCTTGCGAGCCACGCTCAATATCATCAGTCCAATCTCCAACTGCAACGTTGGAGTTGATGGTAGGTCGAATTTCGTGCTATCACAACCCCTTTATAGATGGTATGCGATCATGGCGTGGGATGTAGAAGGGACGAAGAGGAAGATTCTAGAGGCGGCCGTCGCCGAATTTGCGCAGTTCGGCCCTGACGCGGCAACGGTAGAGCGCATCGCAAAATCCGCAGGCGTCAACAAGGAGCGCATCTATAACTACTTCGGCGACAAGCGCAACCTGTTTGCCGCGGTCCTGCGGAGCGAACTCGCTAAGGTCGCGTTGGCTGCACAGTCATCCGCCGACGAAGACATTGGAGACTATGCCGGTCGAGCCTTCGACTACCACTGTGAACATCCCGAGCTCAGCCGCTTGTTGCGTTGGGAAGGGCTGGTCTTCACGAGTGATGTCCCCGACGAAGAGCTACGACGCGAATACTACGGCTCTAAGACGAAGTTCGTCGAAGACGGACAGCGACGTGGTGCTGTCACGACGGTGTTCGGCGCCGATCATCTGACATTCCTCGTGCTGGCACTTGCCGGTTGTTGGTCCAACATGCCACAGATCGCGCGCATGCTGACCGGAGATGACGATGACCAGGATCGGGCACGGCGCCGTGCATCCGTAGTCGAGGCCGCACGTCGCTTGGCCAAGGCCCCCTGACGCTGCTCAACACCGGTGCGTGCCCTTTGGCCTGCAAGCACTACAACGGCGGGGTGGCGAAGCGTTCTGCCTCGGCTTGCCTCACACCGCTCTCGGCCACCTCCCCACCGATGGGGCCACCCGAACGTACGCGCCTTCATCGATGCCGCCAGGCAGCATTTGCAGGAGGTGTCGCTGTAATGATTTTCAGGGTAATCGGGGCAGCTCAGCCCTTGCCTATGGGCGCGGCTCGAAGCCTTGGTGGGTCAAGTCGAGCGCGGTGAGGTCCCAGCCGACGTGCTGCATGCTCTCCTGCACGGCGGACTGCAGTTGGGTCTTGGCGGCGCGGTCGCCCTCCTGGTCGAACTTCGTGTAGGCCGCGATGGCGTACAGGCTCAACGCGGCGATACGCTCGTACTCGACCGCACGCTGCTCGGGGCTCAGAGCCTGCAGCTCAGGAGTGGAGCGAAACATCGGTCCGATCTGGTCGGATACCGCCCTGAGCCTTGCCGGGTCGGACTGTCCGTCGAGCTGGTCGTTGGCGACCAGCCACATGACCACCGTGTAGGCCGTCAGCCCATCGGCGAGGTCGGTCGGGTCCATCTGGTTGTAACGCAGCAGCTCATCGAACTCCGCGGCCACCACACCTGAACGCAGCCCCTGGAGGATCTGTACGCGTGTGGCCTCGTCGGCGGCCATCGTCGCTGCCAGCTCTTCTTGGATCGATTCGAGCGGGCCGGATGGGGTGCGCCGTATCGTGAGGGGAGCGCTGCTTTGCGCCGAGAAGCTCGCAGAATGATCTTCAGCAGAATGGTCTTCAGCAGAGCGGTCACTAGAGGCCTGCTCATCGAGCACTCCCGTCATCAACGCCTGGTTCATCGGCGGGATGTGAGTGCCCAGCATCATATTGTTGATCGCGGTATCGGCCATGTTGCCGAAGGCGTGAGCGGTTGATGGCAGTGCGACTAGGCAGGCAAGCAGGCCGGCACCGCAGGCGAGGGCGCGTATGGCGCTCCATGGCCGTCGGCCTGTCTTGGTCAGTGTCGGAGCCTGATAGGCGATGTTGCTCATTCGATATCCTCTGTTCTCGTCTTACGCCGTCAGCCTCTCGGTCGCAGGCCGGTGGATGTCAGTTCCAGCGTGCGCAGGTCGAGTCCGCCACTGCTGCGCATCCCTTCGTTGATGGCGTCCTGCAGTTGGCGCAGTGATTCCCGGTCGTTCTCGTTGCGCTGATGCATGTAGGCGGCGATGCCGAGTACGCTGAACGAGGCCAAGCGCTCGAATTCCGCCGCGCGCTGGCCTGGGTCGAGCTGCTGCAATGCCGGGTCGGCGCGGAACAAGGGGCTGAACTGGTCACGCGCCGCGTGAATGGCCGTGGGGTCGGTGGGACCGTCGAGTTGTTCGTTGACGATCAACCACATGACCACCGTGTAGGCGGTCAGCGCATTGGCAAGATCGGTCGGGTCCATCTGGTTGTAACGCAGTATCTCATCGAACTGCGCGGCCATTTCTCCGGAGCGCAGTGCCTGAAGGAGCGGTGCACGTGTCGACTCGTCAGGAGCCATCGCCGTTGCCAGCTCCATATGCAACGATTCCAGCGAGCTGGATTCGAGGCGGCGGATCGTCAGCTGCGCCGTCGACTCGCTCGGCGCTTGCGGCTCGCTCCAGCCTTGGGCGCTGGGTGCGTCTTCATCGTCATCGTCCGAACTTGGATAGCGGCCGCCAGAGTGGGAGAGGGCGATGTCGCCGAAGAAGCTCGGCTGCACGAAGCCGAACTGCTGGGCTGCCGCCGGCGGTGCGGTCAGCAGCGCCGCAAGGGTGAGCAGTATTACGGATAAGCCGAGGTTGTTGTTCTTCATTGAGCGTTATCCTCGCCATGCATCCCGTGGATGCTTTATACAATCGCCGCGGCCCTGAGGTGTGTCGCTCAGGGCAGCAGTTGCCGTATCAGCTCCTCCCGCTCCATCTCCAGCATCTCCAGCATCTCCGCCAGCATCGGCTCCTGTGCGGCGTTGCCGCTGGACTGCCACTCCAGCAAGAGCACCTCGAACTCGGGTGAGTCGGCCAGGCGGGCTGACAGCACGTGGTTGGCGTCCGGCTGTGGGTTGGGCTCGTCGGCCGTGACGTAGGCGGCTTCCACCTCCGCATAACAGGCCATGGTATCGTCCGTGACTCCTGCCAAGCGCTCGAGCAACATGCAGCGCAGCAGCAGCCCTTCCTTGTGCAAGCCCTTTTCATGCAGCACGTCCAGGTCGCGCTTGGCTTCTTCGTAGCGGCCCATGCCGGCGAGCAGGTTGGCTCGGCTGTTGCGAAGCTCGGTGTCTTCGGGGTGTCGTTCCAGCCCCTCGTCGTAGATCGCCAGCGCGGCTTCGAGCTGCTCCGCATCCCCTTGGGCTTCCATGACCGCTGCGCCGGCACGCTCCTGGTAGTACGCCGGTGGCTCGCCGCTGGCCGGCGAGCAGGCGGCAAGCAGCAAGGCGGTGAGCAAGGCGAGTGCAATTTTGATCACTTGGGTTCTACCTCGATATCGAAGGTGACTTCCGTGGTGCCGGGTGCCAGCTGTCCCGAGCCGCTCGAGTAGAAGTAACCGGCGGTAAGTACCAGCCTGAGTGGCCTGGGGGGCATGGGCAAGGTGAGAGTGGTGTGGCCGATGGGGTCGAAGTGATCCTTGGGCCAGAGGGAGTCACCTTCATTACCCAGGTTTTGCGCGGCGATATCGAGAATGCCGTCATACAGCCGGGCAGTCGCGAACCAGCTCACGGTGCCAAGGCGGCTGGCGGCGGTGGCGCCCATGGCGCTCACGATCAGGCTGTTACCGCGCAGCACGACATGGCCGCGCAACTGGTAGGTGGCGTGTATGCCGACGCCTTCCGCCAGCAGGTAAGCGGGGCGGGGCTGATTGAAGGGCTCCGAGAACTCGCGATACTTCAGCTCGGGAACCACGAGGTCCTTTGGCACGGTGTCGGTAATCAGCGTGGAGAGAAAGTCGCCTAACAGGGTGAAGCCATCGATTTCCGGACGCGTGGGTGCTTCGCTCATGCCGGCTGCCCTCCCTTGATGTAGACCTTCAGCGTTTCGGGATTGTCGTGCTCGGGCACCAGACGTGTGAGGCCCTGGGGGTCGCTCACGCCACGGATCTGTTCGCCGCTAGGTCGCACGATGAGATATTCCATGCCGGCCACGGGCTCGCCGGCGGCGGTGACGAGCCGAAAGCGCTCGTTGTAGCGCTTGGGCAGCTCGGTGAGCAGGCTGGCAGCGGATGCGCGCGGTGAGCCGACCTCGGTGCTGCAGCCGGTAATGACCTGTCCGCCGCAGGAGGTGGCGCTGCCATGTATGGCCGCGGGAGAGCCATCGACGTGGTACCAGGACACCCCCGCTGTGATGGTGGCGCCGCAGGAACTCTTGTCGCCGACCCGGGCGATGGGAATGCCGTCCACCCTGGAGGTGGGGGCTCCCGAAACGATGTGATGCGGCCCGCCCCGGCAGGAGCAGGATACCTTGTCGCCTATTTTCGCAAGATCCATGGTCTATCCCTTTCCCCATGCCCATGGTGCGAAAGATGATTATTACCCGCTTTGCGGCGCTGGCTACGGGTGGGTGAAAGGTTGAGATATGGCTTACATGAGTTTCAGCCAAGGCTTACAAGGTGGGAGGAGGGCGAGCGCCATGCCATGACTCGTTTCGTGCAAAGTAGAAGCGACATCACGAGAGGCTGAGGAAAAGGAGAGCCTATGCCATTGCAGATCGTCCGCCGCTTGCTGCCAGAGTGGGGCACCACCTACGGTCCACCTGGGGCAGGGCCTTTCCCCGCCGTCATGGTGCTGCATGGTTCGGAAGGAGCCTTGTCGGGCTGGAGTCATCGCAACGCTGCGATTCTGGCGGCCCATGGCTTCCTGGCCTTTCCGTACGGTTACTCCAGTGGTGGCAATGCCTGGAATGCGGGGCATATCGTCGACTGCCCGCTGGATCGCACCGCCCAGGCGCTGGCCGCACTGCGCGACTTTCCCTTCGTCGGGCCGCGAGTGGGTCTCTACGGTGTCTCACGCGGCGCCGAGCATGCCTTGTTGCTCACTTCTTTGATGGTCAGGGACGAGATGCCCGGTATTCCCGAGGCCGTGGCGGCGCACAGCCCGCCGGACGTGGTGTGCGGTGGCTTCGATGCGCGCAGCTTTCGCGATTCCGGCGACCCCGGCTGGCAGCCATGGGACGTGGGCAAGCGCGCCTGGACGTGGAAGGGCAGTGCAGAAGGGCTGCTGCCCACGACGCCTATCGAGGTCGAGCGCTACGCCGGGCCGCTGTTCCTGTCCCACGGGGTGCAGGACAGGTTGTGGTCGGTGGAAATGACGAAGCGACTCGAACAGCGGCTTGGTCGGCATGGGCGACAGCCGGAAGTCCATTACTACGAGGGCGAGGATCACCTGCCGGGAAGTGAGGGAGAGAATCGCCACCATGAGCTATTGATCGATTTCTTTCAGCGTCACCTTGAGCCAACCGATACGATAAGCTGATATACCGCCGGCGCGGCGAACAAATGAACGAGCCAAGGAGGCTTGGTGATGGAGTGGTGGACCTGGATAACCTACGTGGGCGTGATCACGGCCCTGATCATCTTCCCGGGACCGGTGGCGCTGTTGTGCACCACCCATGGCCTGCGCTTCGGCCGCCACCGAGCCTTTGCCACCGTGCTCGGTGGCGGCGTGGCTTCGCTGGTGTTGATGACGCTCTCCGCGCTGGGCCTCGGGGCGGTGCTGGCCACCTCAGAAACGGCCTTCTTCGTGCTGAAGCTGCTAGGCGGGGCTTACCTCATCTATCTGGGACTTCAGGCCTGGCTGAGCGCGCCCAGTTCACCGGTTGCCACGGCCAGCGAGCCGGCGCTGGCCAGCGTGCGCTCTACCAGTGGCTTGTTCCGTCAGGGGTTTCTGGTGGGTATCGGCAACCCAAAGGACCTGCTGTTCTTTGCGGCGCTGTTTCCCAACTTCATCACCGTTGGCGAGCCGCAGATGCTGCAGTTCGCCATTCTGGCGCTGACCTGGCTGGTCATCGATACCACGCTGATGACGCTCTATGCCACCGCCGGTGCGGGGCTGGGGCGCTGGTTCGACAGCCCCGGCAGGCTGCGGGCGTTTCATCGCACCACAGGTGGGCTCTTTCTGGGCGCCGGAGGCACGCTGATTGCTACCAGTGCGAGCAAGTGAAGCAGTGCGAGCAAATGAGACGGTGGTGCCGAGCTCGGGGCCAGCACGCAGCGTCTTGCTGAGCTGTCGGTTGGAGGCTTTATGAACCGGGACCGCCTGCAGCGTGGCCTCGTGGTGGCCGAGATGCTCCTGCTGGCGCTACCGGTCAGTGCGTTCTGCCTCGTGTTCGGCCTGGGTCTGCTGCTCACGGTGGGCTTTCCCTGGGGCATGCAGGAGGTGGCGATCATCCTCTTCGTGTTCGTCGGTACCCTGGGCATCGCTGGCTTGTGGTGCGTGGCGGTCGCATTCCTGCTTAGGCGCGAGAGCTCCCTGTGGTGGTGGCGGGCGGCCTCCGCCGGAGCGGGGTTGACGCTCGTCTCGCTGGTGCTGGTCGGGCTGCTGACGCTGGGCTGGGAGCCGGCGGAGTGGGTGATCATTGTTGCCTTGGGCATCTTCGCCAGCCCGCTGCTCATCCCCTTTCTTCACCTTCGCTATCTGTGCCATCCGCAGCGCGCGGCGCCGCTTACTTAATTCCCACCCCGATAGCGCTCTCTCGCCTCGGCGATGGTGCGGTGGTTCTGGTCGGCCCAGGCGACCAGCGCGCGCATCGGCTCGAGGAAGGAGTGGCCGAGTTCGGTGAGGCTGTACTCCACCCGCGGGGGCACTTCGGGGTAGACGGTGCGGGTGATGAAGCCGTCCTGCTCCAGACGCTTGAGGGTACGCGAGAGCATTTGCTTGGAGATGTCGCCGATCTCGCGCATCAGCTCGTTGAAGCGGTGGGTACCGGGCCGCAGGGTAAGCAGCACGAGCACGCTCCATTGATCGCCGATGCGGTCGAGCACGTCGCGAATGGGGCAGGGGGCCTCGAGCTCGAAATTTTTCAGCTTTTGGAGTGGCATGGAAGCTCCTGTCAGTGCTCAAGGGTCATCACGGTGTGACCGGGTCGCACGGCGGTGACTTCTTGCGGATGGTTGAGAAGTACCATAGCTTGCCGCTTAGGTCTACAAGGTAGACCAGGTGCATAAAGCAAACCAAAGGAATCTTAGCTATGGCCAACGTCGCTCTCATCGGTGCTTCCGGCAACGCCGGCTCCCGTATCCTCAAGGAACTCTCCGATCGCAACCATCTGGTGACGGCCATCGCCCGCCACCCCGAACGCATCGAGCGCCTTCCGGGCGTCATGGCTCACCCGGGAGACGTGCATGACCGAGCCGGGCTGGCCGATACGCTGCGCGGGCACGATGCCGTGATCAGCTCGGTGCATTTCGCCACCAGCGATGTCGAGACCCTGGTCGGTGCGGTGCGTGACGCCGGCGTGAAGCGCTATCTGGTGGTGGGCGGGGCCGGCAGCCTGGAGGTCGCGCCGGGTCAGCGCTTGATCGATCAGCCCAGCTTTCCGGCCGAGTACTTCGAGGAGGCAAGCGCCGGCGTGGCTTTCCTGGAGTATCTGAAAGGCGTCGAGGATCTCGACTGGACCTTCATTTCACCTTCGGCACTGTTCGTGCCGGGGGAGCGTACCGGCGAATTCCGCCTGGGCAAGGATGCGCTGCTGGCCAATGAAAACGGCTCCAGCATCTCGTTCGAGGATTACGCCATTGCCCTGGTCGATGAGCTCGAGCGCCCCGCCCATGTGTGCCAGCGCTTCACGGTGGGCTACTGAGCGACTAAGTACGACAAGGCCCGTCGAGGCGGGCCTTGTCGTTCGAACCGTGACGTTCTGCTGTGAGTGCACTCAGAAGGAGTAGGACAAGGTGGCGGTTACGCTACGCGGCTCGCCATACACACCGTAGCCGTCGAAGTAGCTGAAATAGGTGTCGTCGAACAGGTTGTCGACGTTGACCTGCAGGGCCAGTTCCGGTGTGAACTGGTAGCGACCGAACAGGCTGGCCAAGGTATAGCTACCCTGTTCGAATCGCTGGGGGCCGATCGGGCCGGCGGCGCCTTCAACGAAGGTGCGGCTCTGCCAGTTGAGGCCGCCGCCCAGCGTCAAAGGTTGCCACTGCGGAACACGGTAGCTGGTGAACAGCTTTATCTGGGTTCGCGGCTGATCGGTGCTGTAGGGGCCATCGGTATCGGTTGCCGTGTAGTGCGTTGCGCCGAAAGCCAGGTCGAGATTTTCGCTCATGGCACCACTCAGCTCGACATCCACGCCTCTGCTGACCACGCCTCGCGCTGCGTGGTAGGTGGTCTGCGTGGCGCCTGGTACGAGCGGATCGGCCTGGGCGACGTTGTCTTGCTCGATGCGAAATACCGAGAAGGAGGCGTTGAGCATGCCGTCGAACCAGACCGCCTTCAGACCCGTCTCGTAGTTCTTGCCGATGACGGGGTCGAGGAAGCGGCCCTCGGCATCGCGATAGTCCTGCGGCTGAAAGATCTCGGTATAGCTGGCGAAGGCCGACCAGGTGTCGTCGATGTCGTAGACCAGTCCGCCATAGGGTGTGATCTCGGTTTGTCCCTGAGCGTCGTTGCCCCCAGCAGCGGTCCAACTGCTACCGTTCCAATCGCTATAACGTGCTCCGACGATCAGTGTCAGCGGGTCGGCCAGTGAGAAGCGTACGGCACTGTAGAGCGCTTTCTGGCGAACGCTGGTGCCTTCCGAGGGGGCGAAGTCCGGCCACGCCTGGTCAGGTGTGGTGCCGTTCCAGTCGTTGAAATTACCCGCGTCGAAGCCCGCCGTGAAGGTGTTTTCGTAGTCGTTGGTCTGCTCGCTGTAGCTACTGCCGATGACCATTTCGTGCTGACGGCCCATGAGGTCGAAGGGGCCGCTGGCGTAGGCATCCACGGCATCCACCTTGCGTTCGCCGCGATTCCAGCCGGTGAAGAAATAGACGCCCTCGCCGGTGGTCCGATCAGGGAAGCCGTAGGGGTAGGCGAGCCGGGAATCCAGGTTCGTCACGGCGTGGGTTGCCAAGCCGCGAAGCTGCCAGCCGCTGTCGAAGCGGTGCTCGACATCGGCAAAGAGCTTTTCCGACTCCCTATCGTTATAGGCCCAATCGGGTGCCACGCTGAAGGAACGACGATAATTCGCTTCACCACCGTCGCTGTACCACAGCGGCAGGCCGCCCCAGGTCGGTGACGAGTGGCGCCCTTGGTGATAGTCGTAGCCGACCGAGAGCGTGGTGTTTTCTGTCACGTCGGCATCGATCACGGCATAGCCGAACCGATTGCGCTCGCTGAAGCGGTCGAGGAACGCATCGCCTTCCTCGTAGCCGCCGATAAAGCGTGCACGCACGTTGCCGGATGGCGTGATCGGCACGGTGACATCGGCTACCGTACCGCGCTCGTTCCAGCGACCCAGCGAGCCCGATAGCGAACCGGTGAGCTCGCGACTATCGGCACGCTTGCGCACGAAATTCACTGAGGCCCCGGGGTTGCCGGTACCGGTCATCAGGCCGTTGGCGCCGCGCACGATCTCCACACGGTCGTAGATAGCCGTGTTCAGCCCACCTTCGCCGAAGTCCCAGCGGTTATCGGCGTTGAGGGTGGGCAGGCCATCATACTGGTAGCTGTTGATACGAAAACCACGCGAGAAAAAGCTGACTCGGCTGCTGTCGATCTGGCGTACGGAAATGCCGGGAGTGTTGGTGAGTACGTCTTCTATGGTGCGCAGGTTCTGATCCTGAATGCGCTGTTCGGTGATGATGCTGAGCGCCTGTGGAATTTCTTTCAGGCTCAGATCGAACCGGGTGCCTGCGTCGGTACTGCGCCGCGTATAGCCAATATTCTCGTAGAGGTTCTCACCGGTGACAGTGAGGGTGTCGAGCGACTCGGATTCGCTAGCGTGGGGCTGTGCCAGAGCGCTGCCCGAAGCGAGCAGGGCGGCGGCCGTGAGAATGGCAGCGATAGAGGCTTCCCGCGGCCGGAGCATGCTCGATGCTTGACGCGATGACGTATTCATTGGACCCCTTGAGCCGCGCCTAGGTGGGCGCTTATTCGATTTGGTAGTTAATAATGAGAAGCAAAATTATCTGCAAGTTTAGGCCATCTGTCAATGAGGATGATAATATTTATCGATTGTGGCGTGAGATCGGTCCTGAAGGTGGGCTCTGCGGTATGTTGCGATATGAAAGGGGAGGGGCGAAAACGACAAGGCCCGCTTTCGCGGGCCTCGATGTTCGAACCTTGCGGCTCTCTCGCGTGAGCTTACTCAGGCGAGCTGTTTGATGTTGGAGGCCTGAAGGCCCTTCTTGCCTTGGGTCACCTCGAATTCGACGGTTTGACCCTCCTGCAGGGATTTGAAACCTTCAGCCTGAATCTCGGAGAAGTGGGCGAAAACGTCGTCTCCACCGTCGCTCGGCGAAATGAAGCCAAAGCCTTTGGAGTCGTTAAACCACTTCACTGTACCTGTCGTCATAATCTCGAACCTTCCGCGCCATCGCGCTTTGCCATATTTCCGGTGTTACCCAGATGTGTCAGCAGCCTTGCGGTCAGGTGTCGGTTGGTCGATGCCTGCCGCTTGTCATCTGCTGGTCTTACCGTGGCATGCCTGAGGGGTGGGGTCAAAGCGCAGCCCTATTGTATTTCCCTATCGAAGCAAACCGCCTGTTTTCGCTGCAAATCCTCGAGCGCTCGCAAGTGGGCTGGGCACTGCCGAAATATGTTATGATGTAACAAAATGGTGTGCGCTATGGGGCCTTACATGAACTTCGAGAACCAGGATCCGATACCGGTTACCGTGCTGACCGGCTTTCTCGGCAGTGGCAAGACGACGCTACTCAATCATCTGGTGCGCCAGCCGGCGATGAGCAATGCGCTGGTGGTGATCAACGAGTTCGGCGATATCGGCCTGGACCATCGCCTGGTCACCCAGAGCGACGAGAACAGCGTGGTGGAGATGAGCAGCGGTTGTTTGTGCTGCACCATCCGCGGCGACTTGAGCCGCACCATACAGAAGACCTTCGATGCCATCGAGCGGGCGGGCGGCGAGCCCTTCTCGCGGGTGATCATCGAGACGACCGGGCTTGCCGACCCTGCGCCCATTCTGCACACCCTGATGACCGACTACTGGCTGGCCCATCGCCTCGCGCTGGATGGTGTGATCTGCCTGGTGGATGCCGCCAGCGGTGTGTCGACGCTGAACGCCCACCGAGAGTCGCAGCGTCAGGCCGCCGTCGCCGACCGCCTGCTGATCACCAAGGGGGATCTGGTCGACGAGGAGCGGCTGGCCCGGCTTGGTGAGCATCTCGCCCGGATCAACCCCGCTGCCGAGCAACTGCAGGTACGCCATGGTGAGGTAGCGGCCGAGCAGCTCACGGGGGGCAGCCTGTCCGCTCGCCAACGTGGGGCGGAGCAGTGGCTGAGCGCCGCTTCCTATGCGCAGGTAATGCCTGCCGGTGGCGCGGCGCCGATGAATGCCGGCAGCCTGGTCTCGATGGTAGCGTCAGCATCCAATCCCTCGCTGACCCGCCACGGCGAGCAGATCCGCTCCTTCTGCTTCACCGTCGAGCAGCCCATCGCCGCGGAACGGCTGGAAGACTGGCTCGATCTGCTGATGTCGCTGCTGGGCGAGAAGATCCTGCGGGTGAAGGCCATCGTAAACGTGGCCGGGCGCGAGCAGCCGCTGGCACTGCATGGTGTGCAGCACATCTTTCACCCGCCTGAGCCGCTGCCGGTAGAAGCGTGCCAAGATGGTATCTCGCGCTTCGTGTTCATCACCAATGGCGTCGAGCCCGAAGCCGTCACCCGGCTGTTCGACTACTTCCATTCTGACAGGCGATTTGAGGTCGATGCCTAAAATGCAGTGATGTAAAGCAAGCCGTAGATCGCCAGGCATGATGTGACGCGGTTTTCATTGGAATCCCTTGTTACGCTTCGTGGGCGCTTGTTTACAGTCCCGCTCGGTCTCTTATGTGTCGAGCTTGGCATGCTAGTCTACCCCTCCCATTGATCCTCAAAGGCAAGCCCACCTTGCGAACCGATAGTCGCCTTTCCCGAATGCTTCATGTACTGCTGCATATGGCGCGTCAGGATAGGCCACTCACCTCCGAACAGATCGGGGCGATGCTCGGCACCAACTCCGCGGTGGTGCGACGCACCATGGCGGGCTTGCGCAAGGCGGGCTACGTGTGCGCTGAGAAAGGCCGCAACGGTGGCTGGCGGATTGGCTGCGACCTCAACCGCGTGACCCTGCTGGACGTGCACCATGCTGTCGGCGGGCCGCGCATCTTTGCCATTGGCACCGACCGCGAGAACCCCGATTGTGTGGTCGAGCAGGTCGTCAACGAGGCGATCTTCGACGCCATGCGTGAAGCGGAAGCGTTGCTGATCGAGCGCCTGGGATCGGTAACACTGGCCGAGCTGGCGAGCCAGTTCGACGAGATCGCCACTCGGCAAGGCTATCGCTTCCCCGCGCACTGAGGAATCCTTGTCATAGGCCTATTGACGCCTGTGCCTTTAAATGTATCAATTAAAGATACATTAAATTTGGCGAGGAATGGGGTATGACATTCGATGCGGTGATTGTCGGTGGTAGCTATGCGGGGATGGCGGCGGGGCTGCAGCTGGCACGGGCGAGGCGGCAGGTGCTGGTAGTGGATGCAGGCGAGCCGCGCAATCGGTTTGCCTCACACTCACACGGTTTCTTGTCCCAGGATGGCACGCCTCCCGCTGAGATCGCGGCCGACGCTCGCGGGCAACTGATGGAGTACCTGACGGTGGAGTGGCGCTCGGGCAGGGTAACGTCGATTGGCGGCGAGGCGGAGCGCTTCACGGTCGGCCTGGCCGATGGAGACACCTTCCAGGCGCGTCGCATCATTCTGGCAGCGGGTGTGAGCGATGAGCTGCCGGCGATTCCCGGGTTGGCCGAACAGTGGGGGAAGCGTGTCTTTCACTGCCCCTACTGCCACGGCTATGAGCTCGGTCAGACGGCTATCGGTGTGCTGGCATCCTCCGAGCTGGCGATGCATCACGCCTTGATGCTGCCGGACTGGGGCACCACGACGCTGTTCTTGAACGCTGCCTTCGAGCCAACGGCGGAGCAGTTGGCCCAGTTGGATGCGCGCGGTACCCGCATCGAGCGCGGTCTGGTGACGCACCTTCAGGCTGGCCGAGACGAGAGGGTGGAGGTGGTGCTGAACGATGCACGCCGGATCCCCCTTGCTGGCTTGTTCGTGGCGCCGCGGCTGCATCTGAGCCCGCTGGTGGAGGACGTGGGCTGCGAGCTGGAAGAGACTCCGATGGGTAGTGTCATCAAGACCGATGCGATGCAGGCAACCTCGATCCCCGGCATCTTCGCCTGCGGTGATATCGCCCGCGCGGCAGGCTCGGTGACCTTCGCCGTCGCCGATGGCGCCATGGCAGGGCTTGCTACGCATCGCTCGCTGATGTTTGGCCTGTCATAGCGAACCTCAGCGGCTTGTGGCATTCCGGTTATTCTCCGCCTACTGCGCACACGGTGGGATGGACCAGACAGGAAGTGGCGTGGCGAGAGGCTTGATTCCTCTAGTACATAATGTAATGTTATTACGTTGCAAAATTATAAAGCATGTTGAGAGTCCATTGGCTGTGGCATGGCGCCTCACTTCCTTCGCAAGGATCTCCGGTGAACAAGAACATCCTTACTCTTCGTTCCAGGGCCGTTGCCGCGGGCATTGCCCCATGGTGCCTGCGTGCATCGCTCATGCTCGCTGTCGGTTTCGCTGCGGCGAGCTTCGCCCAGGAGCCGGCGGGCAGCTCCAACTATGAGCTGGATGACATTACCGTGATGGGTACGCGCGAGCGCGCCTATCGCAACGTGGTGGCGCCCACGGCCAACAAGAGCGATACCCTGGTCAAGGAAACGCCTTTCTCCATCCAGACGGTGACCCGGGAGCTGATCGAGGATCGTGGCGTCACCACCTTCGGTGAGGCAGTGCGTACCGTACCCGGTGTGACGCCACAGGTCGGCTGGGGTGGCAGTAACGATCGCTTCCGCCTGCGCGGTTTCGCCACTACGGCGAACCTGAAGAACGGTTTTCGTCGCAGTGTGTTTGCGCCGGTGGATGAACTGGTCAATATCGAGCAGATCGAGGTGCTCAAGGGACCGGCCTCGGCCCTGTACGGCCGCTTCGAGCCGGGTGGAGTCGTCAACCTGGTCACCAGGAAGCCCCTGGACGAAGCACAGACGCGCTTCGACCTTACCGGCGGGCGTTATGACTTCTACCGCGGCACCTTCGATACCACGGGTCCGTTGAGCGATACCGTCAGCTATCGGGTCACCGGAGCGTGGCAGGATAACGGCAGCTTCCGTGACTTCGTAGAAGCCGAAAGCCAGTTCATCTCGCCGGTGGTGCAGTGGCGGCCTTCGCCGCAGACCACGCTCACCGCCGAGCTGGAGCTGGGGCGTCGCGACTCGGCGTTCGACCGCGGCTTCGGCAACAGCCCACTGTTCCTCGAAGTGCCGATTCACAACAACTATGCCGAGCCCGATACCCGTCTGGAGAACGAGAGCGTGCTGGCTTCCGTGGTGCTGGAGCATGGCTTCGAGAGCGGCTGGGAGCTGCGCAGCGGCGCTCAGGCGTCGTGGGCGCGTACCGATGCGTTGTGGTATCCCTACGGTTTCAATCCGATCAGCGGGGCCGATACCGACAACCCTCAAGTCAACCGCCGCCGGCAGCGCAGCGTCGACGAGCAGACCGACGCTTCTGTGATGGCGGAGGTGTCGCGCCGCTTCGATACGGGGGCGGTGGGGCACCGCGTGCTGCTGGGTGCCGACTACAACTACGACGAATGGGACTTCGAGGCCTACGCCTTTCTCGGCCCGGGAGGCTTTCCGGTCAACCTACCAATCGACCTGTACGACCCGGTGCATGGCCAGGCCCCCAGTGGCCCGCTGGAGCCCTACGACGCCTCGCACTTCGACAGCCACAACATAGGGTTGTACCTGCAGGACGAGCTGCAGCTCGGCAGTCAGTGGCGGTTGTTGCTGGGTGGACGCTTCGACCGTTCGCGTAGCGGTGCCCGGGCCGAATACCTGCCGGCGGATGGGCGTCTGACGCGCACCGACGAGGCGTTCTCGCCACGCGCCGGCCTGACCTGGACGCCCAACGAGGAGGTTTCGCTTTATGCCAGTTGGGCGCAATCCTTCCTTACCGAGCCCTTCAACGGCATGTTGCGTGATGGGAACTTGCCTTCTCCTTCGCGGGGTCGGCAAGCCGAGGTGGGCGCCAAGTTCAGCTTGTTGGACGGACGTCTGGAGCCCACGCTGGCGCTGTTCGACATCCGACGGCGCAATGGCGTGGTATCGGACCCGGACGACTTCAACTATGTGATCCAGGTCGGCGAGCAGCGCAGCCGCGGCTGGGAAGTGGACGTGCCCTACGCGGTGACGCCGCAGTGGCGGCTGCTGGCCAGCTATACGGAGCTCAAGGCCGAGATCAGCGAGGACAGCGACCCCGAGCTGGTCGGCAATCTGGTGGCCAATGCACCGCGCAGCTCCGCCAGCTTCTGGTCTACCTACGATTTTGCCGGCCAGGCTTCGGGGCTAAGCGTCGGCCTCGGGGCCATCTACGTGGGGGCGCGCCAGGCCAATACTGCCAACAGCTTTGAGTTGCCCTCCTACACGCGCTGGGATGCCAATGCGAGCTATCGCTTCGGCGAGCAGCAGCGCTACCGAGTGCAGCTGATGGTTCAGAACCTGGGCGACAAGCGTTACTACGACTCCGGCGGCTCCTTCGTGCCTACCTTCCCCGGTGCGCCGCGCAGTGTGTTCGCCACCTTCGGCATGACGTTCTGATCTCGACGAAGTCAGAAAAGGGCAAGCCGACGCGTGTCGGCTTGCCCAGAGCAACCATCAATGGCGTTAGTCGTGGCTGTGTACCATACCGGTGCCGCCCACGGCGACGATGCCGAAGGGCGTGCCTTCTACCACCACTTCACCGCTTTTCTCGAAGCTTGCTGCTGCTACCTGGTGCAGCTTGCCCTCGAGCGGATCGGTCACGAAAACGTATTCTCCGGCCACCGTTACACGAGGGCGCGGATCGCGCCAGTGGCCATCCATGGAGTAGGGGTCGGTGAGCCGCAGCGAGCGGGTGATCTCGCCTGCGAGCACGTCGAGCTGGTGGAGCTGGCCATCCTCGGTGAACACGTAGGCGTAGCGTGCGCGAATCGGGTCCACGGCGAAGTGCACGCGACGAGTAGGCAATTCGACCAGGCGGAATGCCTCCTCTTCGCTCGGGTCGATCAGCACCACGGCGCTGTGGCCCTGGTCGTTGAGAAAGTTACCCATGAAGTATTGCAATCCGCGGCCGCCGAGCAGTGTGGTGGCCTTGCCCTCGGGAAGGGTGTCGGCATAGGGCAGGTGCTCGATAGAAGGCCCACCCACCTCCGAGCGTACGATCAGCAGGCCCGTGGCGCAGGCGAAGGCCATCAGGTTGCCCGTGGCGGCCTCGCCGTGCAGGTCGGGGCATTCGGCCAGCTCGCCTATCTGGTTGCCGTCACGATCCTGCACTCGAATACCGATGGGCAGGTTGGAAGGGCCCTCGGGGTGCGGCTCGGAAACCAGGTCGTAGTTGCCGTAGGGAACGACCACGCCGTGATGGGGGGCGCCGGCGTTCACTTCGCGAAGCTCGACGCTGCCCATCAGGGCGTCGCGCTCGCGGAAGATTCGGGCGACGCCTTCCTTGTCGAAGAACGCCGCCCAGTGGCCCTGATGCTCCACGAAGTGAACCGGGTACTCGCCTTCGATCTCTGTTCCGCTCAGGCTCGGGGCCTCGACCTCGATATCGGCGTGGTCGCCGTGGTCGTGAAAAGCGATGCCCGTGTTGATGGTGGTGACGACATCTGCCGAGCCCTGCACCGCATAGACGGTTTCGCCGCTGTGGCTGCGATAGAGCGACGCCGGCCCGTGGATGGCGAACGACTCCAGCGATTCACCGTTCAGTGCGTCGATGGCATGTACCACCGGCTCGCTATGGTCGGCAATGAACAGACGCCAGGCGGTGACCTCGTCATCGTGGGCGTGAGCACTGCCGGCCGCGAGTCCGGCGGCAAGCAGTGAAATGGACAGACTTGAGGTTGATCTTTTCATCTGTGTTTTGCCTGCCTTTGAGTGGTGAGCCTTTGAGGGGTGAGTCATGAGAACAGGCTCGGGCCGGCGGCTGGCATCGTGGTGGCGTACCAGGCCAGCGACAGACCCAGCCATACCAGAGCGAAGCCACCGGCCATGGCCAGCCAACCGCCAAGGCGGCTCACCTGTGCCAGACGGCTAGTGCCGTGCTTGAGTTCGGACTTGAGATAGAGCCGCGTCATCCAGTCCCGTGCCAATACGCTGGCCAGCGCCAGAGCGGAAACGGTAATGGCGGTACCCAGCGCCATGGTCATGACGGCGGCCGCACCCAGCGCCATATGGCCGAGCAGGCTTGCCGCCCCCATGATCAATACGGCGCCGCTGCAGGGGCGCATGCCGATGGTCGCCACGGTGGCCAGCGCCGTGCGCCAGTCGCCGGCTTCATCCGGGGCCACGTGATGGCGCGCGCCGCAGCTGCAGCCATGACCGGCCGGGTCGTGGCCGTGATGCTGCACATTGTCGTGGGCGGGGGCGACGTAAAACGCGTGGAATGGCTGGCCTGTGTGAGCCGTTGCCGCAGGGCTGAAGGTGGGGGCCATCAATGGAGAGGCGGGATTGGCATGCTCGATGGAATGGTCGTGAGGGGCGTTGATGGCGGGTAAGCCGGAATCGCCACCAGCCGTCTGCTTCAGCAAGCGCCTGGCACGTAGGCATAGCCAGACTCCCAGAATGGCAACCATCAGAAAGCTGGCCAGCTCCAGCCCGGCCACGCTGCCCATGGCCTGGCGGGTCAACCACCCCAGCCCCTTGACCAGCACCAGCACCAGGGCGATGGCTGTCAGGCCTTGCAGCATGGCGGCGCTGAACGAAAGACCGAGGGCACGCTTCACTCCACCGCCCTGGGAGAGCAGGTAGGTGGAGAGCACTGCCTTGCCGTGGCCGGGTCCGGCGGCATGAAAGATGCCGTAGCCGAAGCTGAGCGCCATCAGCCACCAGCCGCTTGCCCAGGAGGGGGCGGCCGACCATTCGGTGATCGCCAGGGTCAGGGCGCGATGGAGATCGCGTTGCCAGGCCAGCAACTGCAGGGTCAGGTCTTGCCATAGGTACTGTTGAACGAGCAGCAGGATGCCGCCGGTGGCGAGCAGCGCCACTGCCACTGCCCAGCGGCGTCGATGCAGAGCCTGGCGTGGCTTCGCTGCCGATTCGGGTGTGCCAGAGGCTGAAGTGTCAAACGAAGGTTGCGGCGTGTTGAAGTGCTGTGTCATGCCGGCTCCTGCGGGTCGGAAAGCTCAAAATGTTATGTTATAACATATTCGCACTGACAAGCGTAAAGGTCTCGACTCGATGAACAGGTTACCGCTGGAAGATATCGCCGCTGCCCCCGCCACCCGCCTGGGCACCCTGAGCTGGGTAGGCATGGAGGGTATCGCCCTGCCGTTTCAGGTCGCCGGCCAAGGGGTGACTGGCCAGGCCTCGGCCGGTGTCAGCCTGGATGACCCCACGGCACGCGGCATTCACATGTCGCGCCTCTACCTGGCGCTGGCCGAGCTCGAGGAGCGTGAGCTTTCGCTGGCGCGCGTGGCGGCGGTGCTTGAGGGCTTTCTCGACACTCACCAAGGCCTCTCGCATAGCGCCTTTCTCGATCTCGGCGGCGAGGCGATGCTCAAGCGCCCGGCGCTGATCAGCCCGCTAGCGGGATGGAAGCGCTATCCCTTTACCCTGCGCTGCCGGCGCGACAGCCAGGGCTTTCACGCCACCCTGGAGCTCACCGTGGGTTACTCCTCCACCTGCCCGTGTTCGGCGGCGCTGTCTCGCCAGCTGATCCAGCAGGCCTTCGACGAGGACTTCACCGACATGCCGGTCAGCCGCGAGGCGGTGCGGGCCTGGCTCGGCAGCGAGCAGGGCATTCTGGCCACGCCCCACAGCCAGCGCAGCCAGGCGCATCTCACGGTGCGTCTGGCCGGCGCACCGGACGAGCTGCCGCTGGTCAGCCTGGTGAATCGCGCCGAACGTGCCCTGGGCACGGCGCTGCAAACGGCGGTGAAGCGGATCGACGAGCAGGCCTTCGCCCTGGCCAACGGCCAGAATCTGATGTTCTGCGAGGATGCCGCGCGCCGCCTGCACCATGCCTTGCGCGAGCAGCCCGGCATCAGCGGTTTTCAGCTGCGTGTAGTGCATGCAGAAAGCCTGCACGCCCACGATGCCGTGGCGCGCAGCGAGTGGAACTGGACTCCCACTTCGTGATGTTCGGAGTGCCCCACCGCGACACGCCACAAGGAACCGACTGGCAGGTGGCCAAGGAGGCCTAGCAATGCACGATCTTGAGCAAGAGACCAAGGCGGATGTGCCATGGGTGGATGCGGTCATCGTCGGTGCCGGACCGGCGGGAATCGGTATGGCGCTGGCGCTGGAGAAGCTCGTCGACATCGAATACGTGGTGCTCGAGGCCGAGGAAATCGGCGCTTCCTTCCGCCGCTGGCCGGTACAGACGCGCTTCATCACGCCCTCCTTCCACAGCAACCCCTTCGGCCTGGCGGATCTGAACGCGATCAACGAGATCAGCTCGCCGGCGATTCTGGCGGGGGCCGAACACCTCAGCGGCGAGCAGTATGCCCACTACCTGAACTTCATTGCCCAAGCCCATGAGCTGCCCATTTCGGAAGGCTGCAAGGTGTATCGAGCCGAGGCCCTGGAGCAAGGCGGCTTTTGGCTGGATACCGGCCAGGGTGAGCTACGGACACGCTATCTGATCTGGGCCACCGGGGAGTACCAATTCCCCGACCTGACGCCGTTTCCCGGCGCCCAGTGGTGCGTTCACTACGCACGGGTAAGCGACTGGGCCGAGCTCAGCGACCGGCAGGAGTGCACAGCCTCGGTCGATCCCTCTTGCCCTTTTACCGTCATCGGCGGTTATGAAAGCGGCGTAGACGCCGCCATCAACCTGGTGCGCCTGGGGCATCACGTGCGACTACTGGCGCGCAAGTCCAGCTGGCTGCGAGAAGGACCCTATGATCCCAGCCTGTCGCTGTCGCCCTACAGCCGCGAGCGACTGGTCGAGGCCCTCAAGAGTGAGCGGCTGGATATCGTCTTCGGTATCGACGTGGTGGAAGTCGCGCGTGACGACAAGGGTGGCTTTCGTATCCATGCAGCGGATGGCAGCCACTGGGATACGGCACAGCCGCCGGTGCTGGGTACCGGCTTCCACAAGGGCGGCGGTGCGCGACAAGTCGCCGAGCTGTGGCACTGGACCGAGGAAGGGCACGTGGCCCTGACGGAAGGCGATGAGTCCACCCGCACCCCAGGTCTTTTCCTGGTCGGGCCGCAGGTGCGCCATGACCAGCGCATCTACTGCTTCATCTACAAGTTTCGCCAGCGCTTCGGGCTGGTGGCCGAGCAGATTGCCGAACGCATGGAACTGGACGCCAGTGCCCTGCAGAGCGGCGCCGGCGCGTGGGGGCCCTTCGGCAACAGCGACTGCTGCGAGGACTGCGAATGTTGAGGGCAGTGCAGTATCTTGCCGCCTGCGGCACCACTGGGTTGCTGCTGGGGGGCATGGCATCGGGCGCTGCCCTCGGCCACTTCTTCCCGGCGGGCGGCCAGCGGCTGGGCGAGTGGCTGGACGCCACGCTGCTGCTGCTGATCGTCCTGCTGCTGGTCGGGGTGCGTTTCGGCTCCTTGCTCAATGCGCTGCGGCACGTGCGCTTCATCGGCGTGGTGCTGCTGGTCAACTTCGTGCTGATTCCCGCGATCGGCTATGTCATCGCCTCGCTCTTTCTCGGTGCCCACCCGTTGCTCATGGTGGGGCTGGCGATCTACTTCATGTCGCCCTGTACCGACTGGTTCCTCGGCTTTACCCGCCTGGCCGAAGGCAACGTGGCTTTGGGCACGGCGCTGATACCCATCAACCTGGTGGTGCAATTGCTGCTCTACCCGCTCTATCTTTTTCTCTTCACCCGCAATGCGGTGGAGGTCGACGGCATGCTGATCGGCACCACACTGCTGCAGTGGTTCCTGTTGCCGCTGGCGGTGGCGGTCGTGGCACAGTACGGGCTTCGCCTCGTGGTGGGCGGTGAGCGCTGTGGCAACCTGCTGGCATGGGTCGATCGCGGCACGCCGCTGGTGGTGGCCCTGCTGGTGGCGCAGATCTTCGCCGACAACATTGCCGTCATCCTCGAACATGGCCAGGTGTTCGGCTGGCTGCTGCTGGCCGCCTTTACGTTCTTCCTGGTGACCTATCTGCTGGGAGAGGCGGCTAGCCGCCTGGCAAGGCTCTCCTATCCCGAGCATGCCCTGCTGACCATCACCACTGCCGCGCGCAATGCGCCGCTGATGCTGGCGGTGACCATGGTGGCTCTGCCCGGCCAGCCGCTGATCTATGCTGCCATCGTCATCGGCATGTTGCTCGAATTTCCCCATCTGACGCTGCTGCGACACTTGCTTCTACGCTCCAGGCGAGCTTCGAGCAGGGTGGTATCGGCGTCAGGCGGCATTACTTGACCCCCCTGTACGAGTCCAAGCATGACAAACGCAAACCAGACCCCCAAGACCCTCACCATCACGCTTCCGGATGAGCGCGAGCTCACGCTGGCGTCCCCCACCAACGTGGCCGAGGTCGCCGAGGCCATCGGCCCCGGCCTGGCCCGCCAGGCATTGGCCGGCAGGGTCGATGGCAAGCGGGTGGACGCCTGTGATCCCATCGAGCGCGATGCCCGCGTACAGGTCATCACTCCCGCTGACCCTGAAGGGCTCGAGATCATTCGCCACTCCTGCGCGCACCTGCTGGGTCATGCGGTCAAGCAGCTCTTTCCGAGCGCTGAGATGGTCATCGGTCCGGTCATCGAGGATGGCTTTTACTACGATATCGCCTTCGAACGCCCCTTCACGCCGGAAGACATGGCCGCCATCGAGGCACGCATGCAGGCGCTGATCGCTCAGGACTACGATGTCATCAAGCGCCGGGTGCCGCGCGACGAAGCGATTCGCGTGTTCCGCGAGCGGGGCGAGAGCTACAAGCTTCGCCTGATCGAAGAGATGCCCGACGAGGCCACACTGGGGCTCTATTTCCATCAGGAATACGTGGACATGTGTCGCGGCCCCCACGTGCCCAATACCCGTTTTCTCAAGCACTTCCGCCTGACCAAGCTGTCCGGCGCCTATTGGCGCGGTGATGCCCGCAACGCTCAGCTGCAGCGTGTCTACGGTACGGCCTGGGCCGACCGCAAGGCGCTCAAGGCCTATCTGCAGCGCCTGGAGGAAGCCGAGAAGCGCGACCATCGTCGCCTGGGTCGGCAGCTCGGACTCTTTCACTTCCAGGAGGAGGCGCCCGGCGCGGTGTTCTGGCACCCCCGTGGCTGGACGGTGCTGCAGACCCTGATCGCTTACATGCGTCGTCGCCAGGAGGCTGGCGGCTACGTGGAGGTGAATACGCCGGACATGATGGACCGTGGCCTATGGGAAACCTCCGGCCACTGGCAGAACTACCAGGAACATATGTTCACCACCCAGACCGAGGACGGCCGCTCTCTGGCGCTCAAGCCGATGAACTGCCCCGGCAGCGTGCTGCTTTATCGTCATGGCCTGAAGAGTTACCGCGACCTGCCCATTCGCATGGGCGAATTCGGCAAGGTGCACCGCTACGAGCCCTCCGGCGCGCTGCATGGCCTGCTGCGGGTGCGCCACTTCACTCAGGACGACGCGCATATCTATTGCACCCCGGAACAGATGAATGAAGAGTGTCGGCGGGTCGTTGAGCTGGTGCTGGATATCTACCGCCAGTTCGGTTTCGAGAATGTGCGCCTGAAACTCTCCACTCGGCCGGAGAACCGCATGGGCAGCGAGGCCGTATGGGACCGCCTCGAGGGGGCTTTGACCACCGCCCTGGAATCGATGGGGCTGGACTACGAACTCAATCCCGGCGAGGGCGCCTTCTATGGGCCCAAACTCGAGTTCGTGCTACGTGACGCCATCGGACGCGACTGGCAGTGCGGTACGCTGCAGGTGGACATGAACCTGCCCGAGCGTTTCGGGCTCGAGTACGTCGACGAGCAGGGCCTGCGCCAACGTCCGGTGCTGCTGCATCGTGCGCTGTTCGGCTCGCTGGAGCGCTTCCTCGGTATCCTGATCGAGCACCACGCCGGCAAGCTGCCCGCCTGGCTGGCGCCACAGCAGGTGGTGGTGATGTCCATCACCGAGGCCCAGGCCGACTACGCCCGCGCCTTGAGCGAAGTACTCTGCGGTGCCGGGCTGCGTGCCGAGGCCGATGTGCGTAACGAGAAGATCGGCTACAAGATCCGCGAGCAGACCCTGCAGCGCATTCCTTATTTGCTGATCGTCGGCGCCCGGGAGGCGGCCGAGGGCAAGGTCACCCTGCGCCACCGCGACGGCAACGATCTCGGCACGCTCAGCGTGGACGAAGCCTTGGCCTTGCTCGAAGAGCAAAGCCGCGCCCCCGATATCGATGCCTGCCTGCGCGAGCAGGCGGACCGCTTGCAGCGCCTGCGCGAGGGGGCGGCTGCCGCAGAGGCAGGGTATGCATGACGGCAGGCGGTCAACGTCGGTTCCGGGCCGGCGGGAATCCCATGCTACTATGGGGGTTTCGGCGAACCTGACCGGCAAGAAGGATTGAGCATGCCTTTACTCGATAGCTTTACCGTTGACCACACGATCATGGCCGCCCCGGCCGTGCGCGTCGCCAAGACCATGCAGTCGCCTTCCGGCGATACCATTACGGTGTTCGATCTGCGCTTCAACAAGCCGAACGAAGACATGATGGGTGAGAAGGGCATCCACACCCTGGAGCACCTGTTTGCCGGCTTCATGCGCAATCACCTGAACGGCAAGGACGTCGAGATCATCGACATCTCCCCGATGGGCTGTCGCACCGGCTTCTACATGAGCCTGCTCGGCAGCCCCAGCGAGGAACGCGTCAGTGAGGCTTGGCTGGCGGCGATGCAGGACGTTATCGACGTCAAGCGGATGGAAGATATCCCGGAGCTGAACGAGTACCAGTGCGGTACCTTCGTGATGCATTCCCTGGAAGAGGCCCAGGAGATCGCGCGGAGCATCATCGAGCGCGGCGTTGGGGTCAACAAGAACGCCGATCTCGCGTTGAGCGCCGAGCGACTGAAAGCGCTGGGCAACCCCGACGCCTGATCGGGCCGATGGAGTCGGCCCATCGCCTGGACGAAGCGGCGACCGGTGAGCTGTACTGCAAGCAGCCATCGGTCCGGTGGGCCTCCTGCCTCAGGCTGGACCGATTCGAACAGCGCTGTCTGAAGGAGGGACAGCGGATCCGCTTCGATCAGGAACACGCGTATGAAAGGAATCGACGCATGGCGGCTGCCGGCCCTGGTGGCCTTGTTGACCCTGGCGTTTTTCGTTGCCGCACCCAGTGCGGCGCAGCTGCCCGAGGGTGTGGGTGAGAACGGCAACGAGAGCGAGGATGACGAGAGCGAGGAGCGGGAGTGGTTTCCCCTCGACTCGCTGAACGCCGGCCTCGGCGAGCCGCCCGACGAAGTCGAGCGGCTGACCCCTCAAGGTGCGCTCCGCAGTTTCGTGGAGCTCACCGAGAATGATGAGTACGCCGCCGCGGCACATCTGCTCAACCTTTCCGAGCTGGACGAGGCGGAACAGCAGCAACAGGGGCCCGAGCTGGCCCGACAGCTGGCCTCGGTGCTCAGGCGCGGTGAATGGTTCAACGTTTCCAACCTGCCCAGCCGCCAGGATGCCGCCATCGAAGACCCTTCCGGCCAACACCCGCTGGTAGGCGAGCCGCGCCGAAGCCTCGAGCTGGCCACTATGACGGTGGATGGCGAAGACTACGAGGTACGCCTGGACCGCTACCGCGTGGACGACGAGCAGCCGGTATGGCTGATCTCTGCGGAAAGCGTTTCCGTCATTCCGCGGCTCTACGAAGAGTTTGGGCCGTCGCTGATCGAGGCCTACATACCGGAGCGCTTCAAGACGAGCTTCGGGATGCTCCAGGTCTGGGAATGGATCGCCATTCCGCTTTTCCTGCTGCTGACCGGCCTGGTGGGGTGGGGCGTCTACGCCCTGGTCGGCCTGCTGGCGCACTGGTTTCCCCATGGTGTGCCTAGCATCTTCGCCGGCCGGATCGGTGTGCCAATGGCGCTGCTGGTCATGGCCTTCGTCGCGCAGATGCTGCTCGACTATGTGGTCTCCTTCACTGCCGTGGCCACCACCTTCATCCGTACCCTGCTGATCATCCTGATTGCCTGGGGCGTAGGCACGATAGCGCTGCGCCTGGTGGATACCGTTCTGCTCAAGGTGACGCGGCGCTTCGTGGGGGAGATCGACGACACCAAGCCCAAGGACGAGCGCCAACTGCTGACGACGCTCTATGCGCTGCGCCGGGTCATCATCCTGGTTGCGGTCATCGCCGTATCCGTCTACGTGCTGAGCCAGATCGAACTGTTCGAGACGCTGGGCCTGTCGCTGCTGGCCTCGGCCAGCGTGCTGGCAGTGCTGGTGGGCATTGCCGGTCAGGCGGTGCTGGGCAATATTCTCTCTTCGTTCCAGGTCTCGCTGGCCAAGCCCATCCGCATCGGTGACCTGGTGATGTTCGAAGGGCAGTGGTGCTATGTGGAAGGCATCTTCTACACCTTCATCCGTTTGCGGGTGTGGGACGAGCGACGCTTGATCGTGCCGGTGACCTACTTCGTCTCCCAGCCGTTCGAGAACCTCTCGATCAAGAACGCCAAGATGTATCGCAAGCTGGAGCTGATATTGCACCTGAGTGCCGATGTCGAGCTCATCCGTCATAAATTTTTCGAGTTCGCCGAAGAGGAGGAGAACGTCGTCGAGCATCACAAGCTGTGCTGCTATGTGACAGGGCAAACCGAGAAGTCGCAGACCATTACCTGCTACCTGATGGCGACCGATCCCTTCGCCGGCTGGGTGGCGGAGATGCAGATCCGCGAGCGGCTGATGAACTTCATCCGCACTTATCATCCCGAATGGTGGCCGCGGGATATCGTGGTGCTCAGTCAGCACGATATCGCAACGGAAGAAAAGCATGAGAAGCCACGCGTCCGGGTGTCGGCCGAGGGTGAGAGTGATGGTGCAAATACGGCTGAGTGAAGCAAGTGAGCTCACTTTCCCACGGTATTCCGTTAAGCGAGCAGACATTAGGGCAATGCGTTAAGGTTTCAGCTGCGCGTAACAGGGTGATACAGAGGAGGGGGGAGGAGATGGAACGGAACCATGTGCAGCCGCCGCTTGGCACGGTTAAAGTAATTTCGAGCGGTAGTGAAGCCGATGAAGCGCTCATTCCAGGCCAGGACGATACTGCCTTGGCAGAACAGGCGCGTGCCACGGTGGAAAGCCTGCTGGAGACCAATCCCGACGACCGTCAGGCTCGAGACGAGGCGCGCAATGCCATCGAAAACATGAGCCGGAAGCTGCAGGTCGAAGCGGCGCGCAAGAGCGCCATGCTCAATGAGCCGATCCGCACCTTGTCACAACGCGCCGAGGACGGCGGGCCGGTAGCCAATGCTCTGATGGACCTCAAGGTGCAGGTGGAATCGCTCGATCCCGCCCGCCACGATCTGTCGCCCAACTGGTTCGGCCGTCTTGCGCGAGGTTTGCCTTTCGTCAGCTCGCCGATCAAACGCTATTTCATGCGCTACGAGACCTCTGCGTCGATCATCGGCAACATCGTCGAGTCGTTGGAGCAGGGGCGTGAGCAGCTCAAGCGCGACAACATTACCCTGCAGTCCGACCAAGATGACATGCGTGAGATAACAGGCAGGTTGTCCCGTGCCATCGAGCTGGGACGTCAGATCGATGCCTTGCTGACCAGCCGCCTGGAAAATGAAGTTCCCCAGGACGACCCACGCTACGCCTTCATCCAGGAAGAGCTGCTGTTCCCTCTGCGGCAGCGCATTCAGGACCTACAACAACAGCTGGCGGTGAATCAGCAGGGCGTGCTCACCACAGAGATCATTATCCGTAACAACAAGGAGCTGATTCGGGGCGTCAATCGCTCCACGACGGTGACGGTCAATGCTTTGCAGATCGCCGTGACCCTGGCCTTGGCCTTGGCCAATCAGAAAATAGTGCTGGACAAGGTCGAGGCTGTGAATCAGGTCACCGATTCGTTGATTGCCAATACCGCCACTCAATTGCGTCAGCAGGGAGCCGCCATTCATCAACGGGCGGCATCAACCCAACTGAATATCGACACGCTGCAGCAGGCTTTCGCCGATATCGATGCCGCACTGACGGATATCTCACAGTTTCGTCGTCAGGCGCTGCCCACCATGGCGGAGAGCATCGGCAAGATGGCGGAGCTGTCGCGTACCACCGAGGCAGCCATCGAACGCATGGATAAGGCGCGCCACATCGCCGTGGCGCTGGAGATAGAGGCGAATTGAACTTGGTGGGGTTGAAGGACCGCATGCCAGAGGACGTCCGAAAGTGTCGGTAACCAACGACGACATGCGCCGGCTGATCGGCTATTTCCGCGACTGCTTGATGGAAGACGGCGGCGAGCGCCAGCTTACGGACGTTTTCGGACGCGATGCCTGGGAGCACCATCTGTTCGCGTGCCCGAATGGCTGGTGGGATGCGGAAGCGCCTTTGCCGGTGCCGCTGCAGCATGCCGAGCGGCTCGGGGCCATGCTGCAGCTGCACCGGCAGGAGAGAGAACTGCTGGTCGGCACCTGCCTGGTCATGGGGCCGGTGCGCGAGACGGGAACGACGGCTCGTCACCTGCGGGCTCCGCTGTTCCTGTGCCCTGCCGAGTTGTCGTATCGCAATGGCAGGCACGTTGTGTGTCCGGAGCCGGGGGCGTGGCGGGTGAATCCGGCGGTATTGCAGAGCCTCGAGTTGACGGAAGAGCAACTGGGCTTTGGTGTGGACGGAGTCGACCTAAGTCTTCTGCAGCAGGCACTGAGCCGGTTCGAGCGACGTGAGCATGGTGAAACGTCCCAGGCGTTTCCCCCCTGGCGTGCCGGTCAGGCTCCGCGCTGGGCGCCTACGGGAGTCGTGTGGGTCTCGGCTCGCACGCAATTGGCGCGTAGTGTGGCTTACGAGCTGGAGGCCCTGAGCGCAGAAGGGACGACCTTGTCGCCGCCGCTGCGGCAGCTGTTTCAGGCTTCATCGTCGCCTCGCAAGCCGGCCGTTCGCCCACCGGTGCCGGAGACGCTGCCTACCGGGCTGACGCTGGCCCAGGAGCGGGCGCTGCACAACGCGGCAGCCGAGACGCTCAGCGTGATCAATGGTCCACCGGGCACCGGCAAGACCTTTACCCTGGCATGCCAGGCCATCGACCGTGTGATGCGCCATGAGCGGGTGCTGATCGTTTGCAGTAACGAGCATGCCGCTGACGTCGTGCGTGCCAAGCTGGCCGAGATATTCGGTTCTGCCCAAGGCCTGATCGTACGGGCTGGGCGGGGCAACCATCGACAGCAGCTGCTGGAATGTCTCGATGAGCTACTGGCCGGTGAGTCCGACAAGGGCGAACATGAGCCGCCGGAGCGTTTGGCCAGCCGCTTGCAGGCGATGGCGCGCGATTATCGCCGCAGCGAGAAGCGTTTTCGCAAGGCGTTGACGGCAGCGGTGGCGGAGGGCGCGCTCTGGCGAGCGCGGCGCGGGCTCTGGCGCGGTTTGCGGCTGTGGTGGCTGCGCCTGCGTGTAAGGCGCCGGGCGTTGCTTTCGCAGCGCTGGAGCGACCTTCAGCACAAGGTCTCGGAGCATCAGTCACTGGCACGACACTACCTGGCGGCGCTGGCCGAGCATCAGTTGAAAACGTTGCAGAGCACGCGCCGCCAGCAGCTCAGGCAGTTGGTGACGGCGTTGCGCTCCCGCGCCTCGGGGCGCCGTGAGGAACGCTTCGAGGCGCTGGACTGGTCGATACTCACCCAGGCCTTTCCCGTTTGGGTCGTCTCGGCGCAGGCGCTGCATCGTACTCTGCCCCTCGAGTCCGAGCTGTTCGATCTCTGCATCATGGACGAGGCGACGCAATCCAATCTGCCCTTGGCGCTACCTGCTCTGCAACGGGCCAGCCGTGCGGTCATCGTTGGCGACCCCAGGCAGCTGCGGCATTTCTCTTTCCTGTCGCGGGCGCGCCAGCAGGACCTGGCCGTTCGGCATCAGGTGCAATCGTTGCCGGTAGATTTGAACTACCGAGAGCGCTCGCTGTTGGACTACGGGCTGATGGCAGTCTCCGATGGGCATGCCATCGTCCTGTTGGATGAGCATTTCCGCAGCCATCCCGCCTTGATCGGCTTCAGCAATGAACGCTTCTACGCCGGCCGCCTGAAGATCCTCACCCACTTGGCCCAGGTGGCCGATGCGCCCCCCATCGCTATCGTGGACTGCGCGGTGCGTATCGAAGGCGAGGTCAATGCCGCCGAGATCGAAACCCTGATGGAGCATCTGGAGGCTCTGGTGACCGAGAGCGCCGACCTGCCGGACCACGAGTGTCCGAGTATCGGGGTGCTGGCACTCTTTCGCGCCACTGCGCTGGCCCTGGAGAAGGCATTGGTGGAGCGCGTCGGCCTGCGCGCGATCAGCCGCCATGACCTGCGGGTCGGCACACCCTATGCCTTTCAGGGGGAAGAGCGCGACATCATGCTGTTGGCCACCGGTGTGTATCCGGGGCGCGCCGCCGCGGCCTGGACCTATCTGAACCGGCCGGACGTATTCAACGTGGCGGTGACCCGGGCACGCTACCGCCAGCTGTTGTTCATGCCGCTGGCGGCCTTGGAGGGAGTCGGTTCGAATCTGCTGGTCGATTACGTGGCGCATGCACGTACCCACCAGCCCAGGCCTGTGACGACGGCGCTTGCCCACGATGCCATGCGCTCGGAGCTGGTGGCAGCCCTGGAAGCCTGGGGCGCACGCTGCCGTGTCGACTACCCTTTCGCCGGGCAAACGCTGGACCTGCTGGTGATCTACCAGGGGCACGCGGTAGCCGTGGACACCATCGGCACCGGCGTGGCGGCGGGGCAAGCCTGGGACTGGGAGCGCTACCGCTTGCTGGAGCGGGCTGGGCTGGCGATTTTCCCCATCAGCTACGTAGCCTGGAACACGCGTCGCGAGGAGGTGCTGACGTACCTGCAGCAGACCCTGGGGTTGGAAGCCGCCGTTACCGACGATGAGGCGGCGGCCTCGCTCTCCCTGCGCTGGCGTCTACAGGAACTCGAAGAGCTGGACATGCTCGCCCTGCTGGATGAACTCGATCGCTCCTACCGTCAGATCCTGCACTGGCTGGACAGGCATTTCGCAGCCGGGGAATTGACCCAGCGGCGTTATCGCGAAGGCGTGGAACGACTGCGGCAAGCGGCCATTGCCGAGCTACAAGGGGCATGCGTGCTGCTGGAGGGAATCCGGGAGCTGGCTTCCGAGTCCGATGATGTCTGGCTGCGGGCGGCAGTGGACGAGCGCTTGGCACGCTGTCGTGAAGCGGTGTCCGGCATGCGGCACTTGGCACGAGAACTCGCGGTATTGCGGACCCAGGCATCGGGACTGGAGGCGGCGCTGGAGGACGTCACGCGTCTGTCGGCACGCGTTCAGCGCTATGCCGCCGATACGCAAGAGTCCACGCTCGAATTCCCAGCCCGCCCCGAAGGGCACGAGTAGCGTTGGCCCGCCAGGGAGAGCCTGGCGTTCTACTGGAGCGGCTGGAGACGCGCCGGCTCTCTGTTCGGCAAGGGTACCATCACCATCTGAATCTATGCCTTTCCCATTGCTGCTGCACGTGAGGCCGTCTTGTCCTGGTACATGGCGTTATCGGCCAGGGTGAACAGGGTATCCAGGTCCTGGGTGTCATTCGGGTAGATGGCGATACCAACACACGAATCCCGAGCAGGACAAGCAGCATGATGCCCTGAAGCCATCGATTTCCCATGCCCGCCCCACCCCGCCATCCAGCTTCACTACCGCTCTTGAGCGAGACGGGCATTTCAGCCCCACAGCGACCGAAATATTGCGTAGAGAAGCCTAACACCAAGGAGCGAACCCCTCAGGTACTGTCAGTCAACGTAATTGCTGGTACCCATCCCCCGAATGGTGGCTGAAGAGGCCGAGTGAAGGGCCTATCAGCTCTTTGCTACAGGCTGTCTTTCACACCACGGGCTCGCCATTGGCATATTTCACCCAGGTCTTGCCTAGATGATTGCGCAGCTCACGCCCGGCCTGCTCCGGGTCTCTCGATTCCAGCGCCGACATGATGGCTTCGTGCTCCGCCATGGCGGTCGCCCACTTCTCGTTCTTCTGGTTCGAGAGATAGCGAACGCGATATAGCTGCCGACTCAGATTGGCGTGCATGTCGATCAGTGCGGAGTTGCCCGACAGGGCGACGATGCGGTTGTGAATCTCCTGGTTCAGGCGGAAGTAGTTCTGGCGATCGCGGCGCAGAAAGCAGGCCTTCATCTCGTAATGGAGCGCTTGCAGCTCGGCGATATCGTCATCGCTGGCGTTGATGCAGGTGAGCTCTGCAGCGGCTTGCTCCAGCACGCTCAGTACGTAGGCCTTTTCCTTGATGTCGGCTGGGCTCACTTCCGCTACCACCGCCCCCCGATGGGGAGAAATGACCACGAGTCCTTCGGTGGCCAGGATCTTGAGCGCTTCCCGCAAAGGGGTGCGCGATACCTGAAGCTCCACGGCCAGGGTGCGCTCGGGAAGGCGCTGGCCGGGCTGGAAGTGATCCATCACGATGTGTTCACGCAGGTAGTTGGCCACTTTCTCGACCAGACCTGCATGGCTTGACTGAACGGCTTCTTCCATAGGATTGCTTACTCCGGAGTCGAGTGCCAAGAATGGCATACCATTTTGGTCCTTTCAAATCGTAACGCGCCTAGGGCTCTCCATTTATCACCCATATTTTTCAGTTGGTTAGTGGCATAACAAGGCGGCCATTGACTAAAGTCGTATCTACGCGTTGTTGACCCTCAAAATGGCATACCATTACATTTTGATCAGATCCGGCGCTGCCTGAGCAGTGTCCACTGCCAGGCAATGTGATTTCAGGCAGAGGAGGAAGCCGGACCCGCACCGCCAAGGCGAAGCCCCTCAACGATGACCGGAACGGGAAAACAAATCGCTCATGAACTATCTGCAACATTTTGAAATAAAAAAAGTTGTTGAGGCTTGCGTGGCTGGCGCCGGCGACTTTGGAAGGGGTGTCTTGCGGCAGGCTCGCGGCATGGAAGGGCTCGCAGCGAGGGTTGCCATTGATGTCACACCGGAGAGAGCCGCCGAAGCCTTGCGCTTTTCCGGGGTGCCCGATGCTGAAATAATGGTATGCCATTCTTCCGAGGAGGCAGCAAAGGCATGGCAATCAGGCGGGTACGTCGCTGCGGGCAGCTTCGAGCACGTGCAGGCGCTGCCTTTCGACATTCTGGTGGAATCGACGGGCATTCCCGAAGTGGGGGGGCGCTATGCCGAAGCCGCGCTGTTGGCGGGCAAGCATGTGGGCATCGCCACGAAGGAGACCGAGTCCGTTGTGGGGCCTTACCTGACTCGCCTGGCGCAACGCCATGATCGCCTCTTCACACCGATGGATGGGGACCAGCCAAGCCTGCTGATCGGGCTCGTCACCTGGGCTCGTACGCTGGGCTTCGAGATCATTGCCGCGGGCAAGAGCAGCGAATACGACTTCGTCTGGGACGAGGCGGCCGGCAGCGTGCTTTGCAATGGCGTTTCCTACCCGGCGCCCGGTCTGGCCGAGCTGTGGGAGCTGCCCGAGGGCGCGGAGCGTGAGGCTGTCGAGGCCCGTGGCAAGGCCCTGGCCGCCATCCCGCAGATATCCGTGCCCGACCTGTGCGAGATGGTCAACGTGGCCAATGCCACCGGGCTCGGTCCCGACCTCCCGGAGTTCCATGCCATGGTGCTGAGAACCGGCGAGGTGCCGACCCTGCTCGACCTCGAGACGCACGGTGGGGTGTTACGTGGCAACGAGCGCCTCGAGGTATTCAACTGCCTGCGCCGCCCGGACGAGATCAGCTTCGCCGGCGGTGTGTTCATCGTCGTGCGCTGCGAGGATCCTCACGTGTGGTCGCTGTTGCGTGACAAGGGGCACATTCTCAGCCGCAGCGGCAACTGTGCGATGATCTACCTGCCGCGCCATTTGCTTGGCCTGGAAGCGCCGATCTCGCTGCTCGATGCGGTGCTGAACGGCAGGACCTCCGGCGGTGGCCAGGCGACCACGCCAAAGTTCGATCTGACCGCCCGTGCTACCCAGGCGATCCCTGCCGGCCAGCGGTTGGAGATGCGCGGTCATCACCGTCATATCGAGGGCCTGCGGCCCGAGATTCATCCGGCCGCGGCGCTCTCGCCCGAGGCCAAGGTGCCTTTCTATCTGCTTCCCGGGGCGGAAGTCGTTCGCGACATCGCCCCCAACCGGCCGATCACGCTGGCGGACGTCGCTTTGCCCGATTCGCGACTCCACCAACTGCGTCAGGAGCAGGATCGGTTGTTCCATGGGCAGGATGCCACCTCAACGCTGCGTGAAAGCGTCGACAGCACGCTTGACTGAACTCGCTCATCCGACCGGAACCGCACGCATAACAATTATGTAAAGGAGAACGACATGCTCACCAAGAAAACACTGAAAACCGCTACTCTGGGCCTGGCCCTGGTTGGCGTAGCCATGGGCGCCAGCGCCAATGAAGTGGCCGACTATCCCAGCAAACCGATCCAGTTCCTGGTGGCTGCCGGCGCCGGCGGTGGCGTCGACAACTTCGCACGCGTGGTACGGCCGATGTTCGAGGAGGCGGTAGGCGGGGCGCGCATCACTGTCGTCAACCTGCCCTCGGCCTCGGGAGCCCTGGCTCACCAGCGGACTGCCAACGGGGCACCGGATGGTCACACCCTGGATTTCGCTTCCACCACCTACGTGACCTCCCTGGCCGCAGGACAGAATCCGATCGGCCTGGATCAGCTCACGCCCGTTGCACGCATGCAGTCGGATGTCATGGCGCTGTTCGTCAATCCGGAGCGCTATCCCGATTTCGAGTCGTTCCTGGAGTACGCCCAAGAGAACCCGGGCAAGGTGACGGTAGGTGGCACGCACACGGCCAGCCCGGATCATGTGGCTTTCCTGTCGCTGCGTGACGCATCCGGCCTGGACATGAACTTCATTCCCTATGACAGCACCGGCAACGCCACGGCCAACGTGCTGGGCGGCAACATCGACGCCACCACCACCTCGCTCAGCCCGCTGCTGAGTTATATCGAGGCGGGCCAGATGATGCCGATCCTGATCTTCAGCGAGGAGCGCCTGGACCACTACCCTGACGTGCCCACCACCGTGGAACACGGCTGGGACCTGACCGATGGCAACGACCGGGCGGTTTTCGTCCATGCAGACACCCCGGCTGAGCTCGTCCAGCACCTCGAAGGTGTGTTCCAGGAGATCTTCGCTTCAGAGGAATACCAGGCTTATGCCGAGCGTGTGAACCTTGATTATCGCGAGGGTTGGATGGGCGGCGAAGAGTACCGCCAGCGGCTCGAGAACAACTACGAGCTCTATTCGCGCCTGCTGCAGAACGGCAACTGATACGTCCCGAACAGGCACCGGTGGGGGCGTGACCCGCTCCCACTTTCATTCACCGCTTGAGCCAGTCTTAGGCTCCATACGAAAACTGTCTGCGCTCGCCCATACAGCGTTAAAAATCGGCTCAAAGTACTCATTTACACCCCCGTAAACTCCGTCTTTTCGCCGATTTTTGCCTTGTCTGGCCATCGCTCGCCGACTTTTCGTACAAAGCCTAGGCCGGTCACGCGACGTTCCCTGCGGGGGCCATTATGCAAGCCAGGATCTATATTTTCGCGGTGGCGGTCATTCTGCTCGCCCTGGCCAGCCTGCCGCTCACGCTTCAGTTCCCCAGCTCGGCGCAGGTTTCCACCTTCATCGGGCCGCGGGTCTGGCCGCTTCTTCTTACCGTCCTGTTGCTGCTCTTTGGTGGCGCCTTGTTGGTGATGACCTGGCGGGATGGGCGCCGTCGAGCACAGCAGCCTTTACAGGACGGCATCGTACAGCACGCCATTTCACCAGATGACCTCCCGACCGGGGCAAGTGAGAGCGATACGGGGGAAGCCCCGGCGCGGACGCTCTCGCTCGCGGCCACACGGCACTGGTGGCTGATGGCGGCCACCGTGGGTTACACCCTGCTGATGTCAATCATCGGCTTCGTCGCCGCCAGTGCGATCTTCACCTTGTTGTGCACGCTGCTGCTGGGTGCGCGCTCGTGGCTGGTCATCGTCATCACTGTCGTGGTGGCGGTGGTGCTCATGCAGGGAGTCTTCGTGACCCTGCTCGGCATCCCCCTGCCGTGAGCCCGCCCTGATGACACCTCTATCGACTTGCTCCGGGAGTTGACGATGGAACATTTTCTCGGCGGGTTGGCCGTGGTGCTGCAGCCACTCAACCTGCTATTGCTGACCTCTGCGGTATTCATCGGCTTCATCGGCGGTGCGCTGCCGGGTATCAGTGGCGTGATCCTGGTGGTTATCCTGCTGCCGGTTACCTATGGCATGGAGCCCACCACGGCGTTCATGCTGCTGACCGCAATCTATGGCGCGACGGTGTTCTCGGGTCTGATCACGGCGATCCTGTACCGTGCGCCCGGTACGCCGGAATCGGTGATGACCGCCTTCGACGGCTATCCGATGACCCAGCAGGGGCAGGCCGGCAAGGCGCTGGGTATCGGCGTGCTGAGCTCTGCCATCGGCGGTCTCGTCGGTACCGTGGCATTGATCGTGTTCACGCCGATTCTGGCCACCATGGCGCTGCGCTTCTCGTCACCGGAGTATTTTGCCCTCGCCATCCTCGGCCTGACGGTGGTGGCCTCACTGGGCGGCCGGCTGATCTACGGACTCATCGGGGCGACTCTCGGCCTATTGATCGCCACGGTAGGCACCGATCCGCTCACCGGTACCAGCCGCTATACCTTCGGCAATCTCAATCTTGCCGAGGGTGTCGGCCTGATCCCGATGATCGTGGGGCTGTTCGCCATCTCCGAGGTAATGAAGCGTGCCCTCGACCAGGACAGCCATCAACCGCTGAAGAAGGTCAAGGTGAAGATCTTCGATCTGCCCATTCTGCGCCAGATCGGCGGTACGCTGACGCGCTCCTCGTTCATCGGCGTGATCACCGGCATTCTGCCTGGTATCGGGGCCAGCACCGCGGCCATGGTCAGTTACAGCGAGGCGGTGCGCTGGTCCAAGCACCCGGAGAAATTCGGCAAGGGGGCGCCTGAGGGGGTGGCCGCGCCGGAGTCGGCCAACAATGCCGCTGCCATGGGAGCGCTGGTGCCATTGTTCGCCCTCGGCATTCCGGGCAGCGGCACCACGGCGGTGATCCTCGGCGCCTTCATCATGCATGGGTTGCAACCCGGCCCGATGTTCATGATCACCAGCAGCGATCTGATCTATGCCGTATTTGCCGGGCTGTTCATCGTCAACTTCATGATCCTGCTGTTCTCCAAGCCGTTCATCGCGTTGTTCACCAAGCTGCTCAACGTGCCCTATTCGGCGCTGGGCCCGCTGATCGTCATGTGCTGCATCGTGGGGACCTACTCAGTGCGCAACTCGATGTTCGACGTGTGGCTCATGCTCGGTTTCGGTGTGCTCGGCTATCTATTGGAAAAACTTCGCTTTCCGCTGGTGTCGATCATCCTGGGCCTGGTGCTCGGTCCCATTGCCGAGAGCGAACTGCGCCGCACGCTCTCCATGTCCCAGGGCGACCTGTCGATTCTCTTCACCCGGCCGATCAGTGCCACGCTGCTGGCCATCGCCTTCCTGCTGCTTGCCATGGCCATCGTCGCCCCCTTGATGAAGCGCCTGCGTAACCGGGCCGCTTCTAACTCGTCACCTGAACAGCGGAGTCATTCATGACCATCGTATTGGGCGCCATCGCCGACGACTTCACCGGTGCCACGGACCTTGCCAACAACCTGGTGCGCAGCGGCATGCGCTGCCTGCAAGTGATCGGTGTGCCCGGCCCGGAGCTCGACGTGAGCGATATCGACGCCGTGGTGGTGGCACTGAAGTCGCGCTCCTGCCCGGCCGACGAGGCCGTGGCCGATTCGCTGGCGGCGCTGGAGTGGCTGCAGGCACAAGGTGCCCGGCAGTTTTTCTTCAAGTACTGCTCCACCTTCGACTCCACCGCGCGTGGCAATATCGGCCCGGTGGCCGATGCGCTGATGGAGCGGCTGGGTGTGACGCAGACGGTCATGGTGCCGGCATTCCCGGTGAATGGCCGTACCGTCTATCAGGGGCATCTGTTCGTCGGCGATCGACTGCTCAACGACAGCGGCATGCAGCACCATCCGCTCACGCCCATGACGGATGCCGATCTGGTGCGTGTACTCGCTTCCCAGACCCCCCATCCGGTTGGGCTGGCGCCACGCCCGGTGCTCGATCAAGGGGCCGAGACGACCCGGCAGCACCTGGCGGCATTGGCTGAGCAGGGCGTGCGCCACGTGATCTGTGACACCCTCGATGAGCATGACCTGGACGTGCTGGCAGAGGCCTGCGAGGCGATGCCGCTGGTGACCGGCGGCTCGGGTCTGGGCCAGGCACTGCCCGACCGTTATCGCCGCTTGGGCTGGCTGGACGAGATCGCCGAGCCGGGCCGGTTGCAGCCGGCCAGCGGCAGTGCCTTGGTGCTCTCCGGCAGCTGTTCCAGAGCGACACTCGCTCAGGTAGCGCACTTTCTGAAGCGCCACCCCGGTTTCTCTCTCGACCCGCTGGCCTTGGCCGAGAGCGATGCGCAGCTGCAAGCGGCACTCGATTTCGCTCGCGACACCCTGAAGAGCGGCGGGCCGGTATTGGTCTACGCCTCTGCCGATCCGGAGAAGGTGAAAGCCGCCCAGGCCAGGCTTGGCGTAGAGCGTGCGGGCCAGCTCGTCGAGCGTGCGCTGGGCCAACTGGCAGCGACCCTGGTGAGCGAGGGAGTAGGCCGGCTCGTAGTGGCCGGAGGCGAGACCTCGGGAGCGGTAGTGTCGGCACTCAAGCTCAATACCCTGCGCATCGGTGAGCAGATCGACCCCGGCGTACCCTGGACCCAGGCCCATCTCGAGAGTCGCGAAGCCCCTCTGTCGCTGGCGCTGAAGTCGGGCAACTTCGGTGGTGTCGATTTCTTCACGCGTGCCTTCGAGGTGCTGCCATGAGCGCTCACGAGGAGAACAGGCTGCGCGAGCAGATATCCACCCTGGGCAAGTCGCTGTTCGACCGTGGCCTGACCATGGGTTCCAGCGGCAACATCAGTGTGCGCCTGGACGATGGCGGCTGGTTGATGACACCGACCAACGCCTGTCTGGGGCGCCTCGACCCTGCGCGTATCTCGCGGCTCGATGGTCAGGGCCAGTGGCTGGACGGCGACAAACCCACCAAGGAGCAGTTCCTGCACATGGCAATGTATGCCGAGCGCCCCCAGTCTGGCGCCATCGTGCATCTGCACTCGACCCATTCGGTGGCGGTGTCGTGCCTGCCGGGGATCGACCACTGCGACTGCATCCCGCCGCTCACCGCCTACTACGTGATGCGGGTCGGCAAGCTGCCGCTGGTGCCCTATCACGTACCCGGTGACCCCAAGCTGGGTGATGCCGTGCGTGGCCTGGCGGGCCAGCATAGCGCCGTACTGCTGGCCAATCACGGACCGGTGGTGGCGGGCAAGGACCTGGAAGCGGCGGTATACGCTACCGAGGAGCTGGAAGAGACCGCCAAACTCTTCCTGCTGCTGCGCGGGGAAAATCCTCGCGCCCTCAACGAGGAGCAGGTGGCCGAACTGAAGCGGCGCTTTCCTGCCTGAGTCCGAGCTCGCCTTGTCATGTCAACGCCGCCCTGGCTAGCCAGGGCGGCGTTCATCGTCGTCATGAATCGTTCGTTCAACGGATCACGAAACCGCGACCGACCGGGTCACGTGCGTCGATCAGCCATTTGGCGTAGCCGATCAGTTCGGCAGTGCCCTGTACGCTGGGGCGGATGGCCCGGTAGCCGCCAACTTCCGTCTCGCCAAGAATCTCCCCGGTGAAGCGGCCGCTGCCGAGCAGGCCCTCGGAGTGGATGGGGCGACCCACTTCCAGCTCGTTGCGGGCATGGAACATGGCCATCATCGCACTGGTGCCGGTGCCGCCGGGCGAGCGGTCTAGCTTGCCGTCGGAGAACACGTGCACGTTGCGGTAGAGCGAATCCGACTGTGAGCCCTCGTGCCAGAAGGTGACGAAATTCAAGCCGTTTATGTGCGGGTGAGTCGGGTGACGAATCTCCATGCGGGCGTTGAGCTCGGCCTTCACGGCCTGGCCGGCATGGGAGAAGTAGCTGCCGTTTTCCGGGCAGATGGGCTGCTTGTCGGAAGGTACCCGAATGATGGCGAAGAAGTTGCCGCCGAACACCAGGTCGGCCTTGAGCGTGCCGAGGCCGGGCACTTCGACGGGGATATCCTGCTCCATGACGAAGGCGGGCACGTTCTCGAAACGTGTCCAGTGCACCTTGTCGGCGTCGGCCTTCACTTCGGAGACCACGGTGCCGGCGGTGGTTTCGAAGCGGATGCGGGTGAGACCGTCTTCCCGGGGCGGTGGCGCCAGGCGGTGGGCGACCATGGCCATGGAAAGCGCAATGGTGCCGTGGCCGCACATGTCGACGAACTGCTCGCCGTCGATCCACAGCATGCCGGCGTCGTGATCGGCATCGGAGGGTGGAGTGAGAAACACGCCGAACATGTGCTGGTGGCCGCGCGGTTCGCGCATCAGGCTGGTTCGCACGTGGTCGTGATGCTGCTGGAGATAATGGCGCTTGTCGAGGATGTTGCCGCCGAAGGGATAGGGAATACCGCCATGCACGATACAGGTCGGCTCGCCTTCGGTATGGGTATAGATCACGTCGAGGAACTGCTGATTGTTCATTGGGATTTCCTGTGGCTCTGGCGTTGGGGGTTGGTTACGCAGGGCGCGGCTAGAGGCCGAGCCAGCGTGGTACGCTCATGACGATGCCTTCCGGCCAGACGATCACGGCGAGCAACACGAACAGCATCACGGCGATGAAAGGCAAGTTGGCGTAGGTGATGCGAATCACATCGACTTTGGAGATCACGCTGGTGATGAATAGCGCGGCGCCCACGGGGGGTGTCTGCTGGCCGATGCCCCAGCACAGGATCACCACCATGGCGAACTGCAGAGGGTCGATGCCGAGCAGCTGCACGCTGGGCAGAAACAGCGGCACCACGATGAACATCATGGCGATCCCATCGAGGAAGGTGCCGGCAAGGATCAGCACCAGGCTCAGAATGAGTAGGAACCCGATCGGCCCCATGTCGAGGGCTGCGATAGGACCGAGGATCAACTCACCAAGGCTCTGATAGGTGAAGGTGTAGCCCAGGGTGTGCGCCGCGGCTGTCACGAACATCACTGCCCCGGTGAGCACGGCACTTTCCACCAGCGCGAGATAGAGGGCGCGTAGCGAAAGCGAGCGGTAGAACAGTGTGCCGGCCAGCACGCCGTAGGCGACCGCTATTGCAGAGGCTTCAGTGGGCGTAAAGATGCCGCCCAGGATGCCGCCCAGAATGATGATCGGCATCATCAGGGCCGGCAGGGCGCCGACGAAGGCACGGCTCAGTTCGCTCAGCGAGAAAGCGGACTCGATGGGATACTCGCGCTTCACCGAGATCCACCAGGCCATCAGGATCAGGCCGAGGGCGGTGAGTGCCCCAGCGACCAGGCCGGCAGCGAACAGTGCGCCGGTTGAAAGACCCATGTAGGCGCTCAGCAGGACCATGGGCACGCTGGGTGGGATGATGATCCCGATGGTGGAGGACGAGGCCGTGACCGCAGCGGTAAAGGAGGCCGAATAGCCACGCTTGATCATCTGCGGGATCATGACGCCGCCTACGGCTGCGGTATCAGACATCGAGGTGCCGCTCATGCCGGCAAAGAACATCGAGGTCAGGATGTTTACCGCGGCTAGACCGCCGCGAATGGCACCGACCAGGGCACGGGCGAGATCGATCAGGCGTGCAGAGATGCCGCTGTGATTCATGATCTGGCCGGCCAGAATGAACAGCGGGACCGCCAGCAGCGGGAATGACTCGGTCCCACGGTAGAGCCGCTGCACCAGAACCAGCATGTCGACACCGGAGAAAGCCAGCACGGCGATCGAGACCAGGGTCAGCGCAAAGGCAATCGGCATGGCCAGTCCGATCAGGATGAGCAGGGCGAGAAGGATCGCAAGCAGGATCATCAGATACTCTCCTCCAGTGCGGCTTGCCGAGAGGCTTCATAGGGCGGCACCTTGGCCTTGACGGCGGCAATGCACTGGCGAATCAGCTCCAGTAGCATGCCCACGCCCGAGATGGGCACGGCGATATAGAACAGCCACTGGGGGGCACCCAGCATCAGAGTGGTGCGGTGGGAGAAGGTGAGGGTCTGTTCAAGGCCCCACACCACCATGACCACGCAGACCACACCGATGAGCGCCTGATTGAGGAAGAACAGAACCCATTGGCCGCGGGCGGGCAGGCATGCGGCCACCACGTCGATGCGCAGATGGGCACCCTTGCGCAGTGCCAGGTAACCGCAGAAGAAGGTCACGTAGACCAGCAGGCCCACCAGTACTTCAGCACTCCAGGACAGCGAGGCATTGAGTACGTAGCGCGCAATCACGGCAGCCAGGGCGAGCAGGGTGATGGCAGACAACAGCAGTGCCGCGACCGCTTCGAAAAAACGATCAAGCATGGGAGGCTCCTGCAGGGAAGAGGCGGGCCAGGGCAGCCCGCCGGGCTGACGGTGAGGCTCAGGGATGCTCGGCGATGCGCTGTACCAGCTCGCGCGCTTCGTCCGACATGCCCTGGGTGAAGCGCTCCCACAGTGGCTGGGACGCTTCGATGAAGGCATCGAGATCGACTTCGTTGACCTGCATGCCATTCTGCTCGACCAGTTCGATGACGCTCTGGTCGGCGCGCTCGCCGAAGTCGACGGTGGCGTCGAAGGCCTTTTGCCCCCCTTCCAGCAGCGCCTGCTGTACCTCGTCGGAAAGGTCCTGGAAACGCGCTTCGTTCATCAGCAGGAAGCCCACGGTATAGACGTGACCCGACAGCGAGAGATAATCCTGCACTTCATAGAAGCGGCTGGCTTCGACCTCGACCAACGGGTTCTCCTGGCCGTCGAAAACGCGTGTCTGGAGCGCAGAATAGAGCTCCGGATAGGGCAATGGTGAGGCGTTGGCACCATAGGCGTTGAACATTTCCACCCGCTGGCGGCTTTCCGGGGTGCGAATACGTAAGCCACTCAAGTCTTCAGGTGTGGCGATGGGACGGCGATTGTTGGTGATATGACGAAACCCACCCTCGTAGAAGCCAATGACTCGATAATTCTGTCCCTGGAGCTGTTCCTTGATGGTGTCGCCTATCTCGCCCAGGAACACGTTTCTCACATGCTCTCTATCGCGAAACAGGTAGGGCAGCGAGAGGATACCCAGGTCTTCGTCGATGGTGGTGATCGGCGTTTCGATGGTGGCGATGTCGATCGTGCGAGTATCGAGGGACTCGATGTTGCTGATCTGATCGCCCAGGGAGCCTGAGTGGAAGAGTCGCACCTCGACGCTGTCACCCGTGGCTTCGGCTACGTGGCTGGCGAGTGCATTGAGGCCGGTCATCTGAATGCCCTGCTGGCTGCCTATCGTGGCGGCACGCAGTTCGAGCTCGGCGGCCGTTGCGGAACCGGCAGTACCGAAACTCACTGCCATGACTGTCAAGAGGTAGGGAAGTTTGCGTTTCATGGTGACGCTCCAGAAGTTGTTGTGTAAGGGAGTCGTGTCACTGACGTGAACGAACACGTGCCTCTAGAGTAGGGCCGCGGGGTGCCCGCTTATAGAAGAAAACGGACAAGAAAGAGAATGTTTCAGACGTGCTTTGTGGGTTGAATTGTGCTCAGGAAGCCTGAGCACTGGCCTGGCTGCTCAGTCCCTTGAGGCGAGACTGCTTGGGGCTGCAGGTGTAATGGGCCTGGAAGTCCCGCGCCAGGTGGGATGCATCGGAAAAGCCGCACTCGGCAGCGATCTCGGCGATCGAACTGTCGGTATGTTGCAGCAGCCACTCGGCGTAGCGCAGGCGCATGGTCTTGAAGTAGCGCATGGGAGTGGTGCCCATTTCCTGCTGGAACAGCCTGTCGAGTTGGCGTGGGCTGAGATTGATGCGCTTGGCCAGGGCCTGGCTGTCCAGGCGTGTGTTGAGCGATTGCTCCATGGTCAACACAGCGACCCTTACCCGCTCGTCGCGTATATCCTGAATGGCCTCGAAGAAGTGAGTCTGTGGCGAGTTTGAGGTGCGCATCCCATTCAGCATCATATGGCGAATTGCCTGCTGAGCCTTGTCTGGCCCACACTCACGGCGAATGAGATGTAGCGCCATGTCGGTCGCCCCCGAGGAGCCGGCGCAGGTGATGACACGCACCGATTCGAGGAATAGTCGATCGGGAGTGGCATCGATATGGGGAAATTGCTGACGGAAGTCGTTGATGACGTTCCAATGAACGCATACCCGCTGGCCCTTTAACAGGCCAGCCCGGGCGATGGCAAAGGTGCCGGTGCAAACTCCTACCAGCTTGACTCCTTGACGATAGGCATCTTTGAGATAGTGGCTGAGAGCTTTGTCTTCATGAGGGTCGAGATAGTTGTTGCCACCGCAGACAGCAATGTGAGTGAAAAGGTTCGGGTCGCGATAGGTCGTTTGCGGATGGACTTCCAGCCCACAGCTCGAGATGACAGGCCCTGGTCCCATGATATTCCAACTACAGTGAATCTGTCGGCTGCGGCCCCCTTTGTCAGCCGCTAGCCGCAAGGAGTCGATGAAACCGGCAAAGGCGTTTAACGTGAACAGGGGCAATAGAATAAAGCCGACGCGCAGCGGGGGATCCTGTGACGGTAACATGGCGATGTCTTATGTAGAGGCGGGTAGCGTTACCGAGCAGTATGCGCTGGCAATGAAAGATCTTCGAGTCCGACTAGTCGCAGCAACAGGACCGCACCCAACGAGGAAAGGCGATGCGTGGCTATCATCGCTCTGCCCTTGGTGGCAGAAAGGAGGGAACATAATGTCGTATCGCAAGATTTTAGTGATGGCTGCGGGCCTGTCGCTCCTGGCCGGTTGCCAGGCACAGCAGGAGCCGGACGATAGGACCGCGGTGACGCATGAGCCCGTCGAGGCGCACTTCGTGGAGTCCGACTGCCCGGAGGAGCAGTGCGCCGAGGTGGAGGTGAGGGCACTGCACTTCCCCGGCTCGCCAGAGCTGAGTGAAACGCTGCGCGCAAGGCTGCTGGCGATGGGGCAGGGCATAACCGATGGCGAGACCGAGTGGCCGCGGGACTCATGGGAAGCCTATGCCGAGGCTTTCTTCGCGCTGGCCAGAGAGGATCGGCAGTATGCCCCGCCACATGCCGCCAGCCAGGCCTCGCTCGAAGCGAAGGTGCTGGCCCGCCATCACGATCTGCTGGTCATCGAACTCGGCAGCTATGTCTACCATGCCGGGCAAGCCCACGGCATGCCGCTGACCGAGTTCATGGTCATCGATGAACGTTTGGGCAGCGAGGTTACGCTCGACGACATGCTGCTCGACGGCCAGGCCCCGGCCTTCCAGGAGGCTCTGGCCCGGGCCCATCAGCGCTGGCTGAGAGATCAGGAACTGGACGAGGCGTTCGCCGCCAGTTGGCCATTTCATCCAAGCCAGAACGTGGCGCCGCTCGAAACCGCCTGGGTGGTGAAGTACAACGTCTACGAGATTACCCCCTACGCCCTTGGCCAGCCGGAACTGAGCATTCCCCTGGCTGAGCTGGAAGGTATCGCCAAGATGCGCTATCTGGGTCGAGAATAACGTACATTCAAGAACAGGCCGCCGGATCGCTGAGTCTTGCGGTTAGGGCTCGTGAGGGGAGGGTATGGAGAAGGTACTGGTTAGTGCCTGCCTATTGGGCAAGCGGGTTCGCTATGACGGTGGCGCCAAGAGCTCGGGGTCGGAGATTCTTGCCCAATGGCAGGCTGAGGGCAGGGTGGTTGCGGTGTGCCCCGAGGTCGATGCCGGCCTACCCATACCCAGGGCGCCTGCAGAAATCATCGCCGGTGATGGGGCCGGTGTACTGACCGGCTCGGCGCAGGTCGTCGATCGTCACGGTGAAAATCTCACCGCGGCTTTCCTGAGCGGGGCCTCGCTGACGCTACAGCTATGCCAGCGGCATGACATCAAGGTGGCAGTCCTGACCGAGCACAGCCCTTCTTGCGGCAGCACGGAAATCTACGATGGCAGTTTTGCAGGCACCAGAATACTTGGAGCAGGCGTCACCGCGGTGCTGCTGCGCCATCACGGCGTGTGCGTTTTCAATCAGCATGAGATCGTCGAGGCGCAGAGAGTCATGGACGCGTTACATCAGTCGTGAAAGGACAGTTAGCCATCGTGCGGCCAGGCGGGGGCGGGCACTGATACAATGCGGCATATTTGAACACTGAATCCGGATAGTCCGGGGTCGGTAGCGGGGGATGGATGAATACCACGGAACAGCAGTTTCTCAAGGAACTGGACGACAAGCTCTGGAAGGCCGCCGACAAGCTACGTTCCAACCTGGATGCCGCCAACTACAAGCACATCGTGCTGGGGCTGATCTTCCTCAAGTATGTATCGGACGCCTTCGAGGCGCGTCAGGATGAGCTGCGTGAGCTGTTCCAGACCGAAAGCGATGAGCTCTACCACCTGCCCCGTCATGACTACGACAGCGATGCCGAGTACCAGGCAGCGCTACAGGAGGAGCTGGAAGTTCTGGACTACTATCGTGAGTCCAACGTCTTCTGGGTGCCGCGTGCCGCCCGCTGGAGCACTCTCAAGGAGAAGGCGGCCCTGCCGGTCGGCGCCGTGCTGTGGCAGGACGCGCAAGGAAAGGACGTAAAGCTGCGCTCGGTCTCCTGGCTGATCGACAATGCCTTGGACGAAATCGAGAAGAGCAATGAAAAGCTCAAGGGCATCCTCAACCGCATTAGCCAGTACCAACTCGATAACGACAAGCTGATCAGCCTGATCAACTCCTTCTCCGATACTTCCTTTTCAAAGCCGGTCTACCAGGGCCAGAAGCTCGATCTGCGCAGCAAGGATATCCTGGGCCACGTTTACGAGTATTTCCTCGGCCAGTTCGCGCTGGCGGAAGGCAAGCAGGGCGGCCAGTATTACACCCCCAAGAGCATCGTTACCCTGATCGTGGAGATGCTGGAGCCCTATCGGGGCCGTGTCTATGACCCGGCGATGGGTTCGGGTGGTTTCTTCGTCTCCAGTGATCGCTTCATCGAAGAACACGCCAGCGAGCAACACTACGACCCCGTGGAGCAGAAGAAGCATATTTCCGTCTACGGCCAGGAATCGAACCCCACCACCTGGAAGCTAGCGGCGATGAACCTGGCTATCCGGGGCATCGACTTCAACTTTGGCAAGAAGAACGCCGACACCTTCCTCGATGACCAGCACCCGGACCTGCGTGCCGACTTCGTGATGGCCAACCCGCCCTTCAACTTCAAGGACTGGTGGCACGAATCATTGGCCGAGGACGCGCGCTGGAAGTACGGCACCCCGCCTCAGGGCAATGCCAACTTCGCCTGGTTGCAGCATATGCTGCACCACCTGGCACCGGCCGGCAGCATGGCGCTGCTGCTGGCCAACGGTTCCATGAGCTCCAACACCAGCGGCGAGGGGGATATTCGCCGCCGGCTGGTCGAGGACGACCTGATAGAGTGTATGGTAGCCCTGCCGGGGCAGCTGTTCACCAACACCCAGATCCCCGCCTGCATCTGGCTGCTTACCAAGGACAAGAGCGGCGGCCTCTCGCCCAATAAGGTGAAGAAGCGTGCACGCCGCAAGGAAGTGCTGTTTATCGACGCCCGCCAGCTCGGCTATATGAAGGACCGGGTGTTGCGGGATTTCGCCTCCGAGGATATCCGCAAGATCGCCGATACCTTCCACGCCTGGCAGCGCGGCGAGGAGGACTTCGGTACTGCCTACGAGGACTTGCCCGGCTTCTGCAAGGCTGCCACCCTGGAGGAGATTAAAAAGCACGATTTCGTTCTCACTCCCGGCCGCTATGTCGGCGCCCCGGAGCAGGAGGACGATGGCGAACCCTTCGCCGAGAAGATGGCGCGCCTGACCGCACAGCTCAAGGCACAGCTCGAAGAGAGCGATCGGCTGGAGGCGGAGATCAAGCGGAACCTCGGGGGGCTGGGGTATGCCTGGAATTAGAACATTGGGTGACCTTGTCAATAAGGGATGGGTTAAAATCTTCACAGGCCCATTTGGTAGTGCTCTCCATAAGCATGACTATACTGAAAATGGCGTAACTGTAGTTCCGGCTGAATCCATTGTTGGCGCTGCTTTGGATAAGTCTAAATTTAATGTTATCAGCTTGAGTAAAGCTGAAGAGCTGGATCGATATCGATTGCAAGCTAATGACATTGTTTTTGCTAGACGTGGTGCTCAAGCCTGCGGGCTCTCTGCTCTAGTTAAAGAGGAAGATAGAGCTCAGATTGCAGGTACAGGTTTGATTTGTCTTCGGGTTGTTAATAGGCGAGCGATAGATCCGTATTTTTTGTTCCTGTCTGTCAGTGATGGTAAGAGTGTTGCTTGGCTCAAGGCGCATGCTGTAGGGGCCACGATGCCGAATCTAAATGGCGGGGTGCTGAAATCTCTGCCAATTTCTCTCCCAAATATGAGGGCGCAGCGAAGGGTGTCTGATCTGCATCGCCCCCTCGCTTCTAAGCTTATACTAAACTTAAAAATCAACCAAACGCTCGAAAAAATAGCCCAGGCCATCTTTAAAAGCTGGTTTGTCGACTTCGACCCGGTCAAGGCAAAGGTGGCGGCATTGGAAGCCGGCAGCAGTGAACAAGACGCTCTGCTGGCCGCTATGCAGGCCATCTCCGGCAAGAGTCTCAAGCAGCTTCAGCGCCTGAAAAATGATAACCCAAAGCAGTATGCCAAGCTAGAGGCCACTGCTGAGCTATTCCCCGCGTCGATGCAGGATAGTGAGCTGGGAGAGATTCCGGAGGGGTGGGGCGTAGGCAAGCTTAGCGATATTGCCACCTTCCCCAGTAACCGCATCTCGACGGTGGAGTTGTCACAGGAGACCTATGTCTCCACAGAAAATATGCTCGAAAACAGGAGGGGAGTCTGCTCTGCTTCTTCTCTACCATCGTCAGCTACAGTCCCAGGCTTTGAATCAAAGCAAATTCTGATATCAAATATTCGTCCGTATTTTAAGAAAATATGGTTTGCCAGTCACAGTGGTGGGAGGTCGCCGGATGTCCTTTGCTTCGAAAGCAAATGCCAAGGCGCGAGCGAGTTTCTATATAATCTCCTCTACCAAGACAGGTTCTTCGATTATATGATGCTCACTTCGAAGGGGGCCAAAATGCCTCGTGGTGACAAAAAGGCGATAATGCAGCTTATGCTTGCAGTGCCTCGGGTTGAGCTCATGCAGTGCTTTTCTGAGCATGTTGAAGTGTTTTACAAACTGGTTAACTCCAACAGTTTAGAATCGAAGTTGCTGGCCTCAACTCGGGATACGCTCCTTCCAAGACTGCTCTCCGGCGAGCTGACGATCCCCGAGACCGAGGAGCAAGTGGCCGAGGTTGCCGATGCTTGAAATCGACTCCCTGGAAGATATCGCGGCTCTGCGCGAGAGCGTGGACGTGGAGTGCAAGCTGGCCCAGGGGCGCGATGGCAAGGGGGCGCTGCCCAAGGAATTCTGGCCGACCTACAGCGCCTTCGCCAATACCCAAGGCGGCAATATCTTCCTGGGGGTACGCGAGAAGTCGGGTGGCCGTTTCGAGCTGGCGGGTGTTGCCGATCCGCAGAAGGTGCTCGATGAACTTTGGACGGGGCTAAACAACACCCAGAAGGTCAGCGCCAACTTGCTACGCGATCGCTGGGTGCGTGTCCTGGAGATCGAAGGCAAGGCCGTCGTACATATTCATGTGCCGGCGGCGACCCGCAAGCAACGGCCGGTTTATCTGCGTGGCAATCCCCTGACCGGAACCTACCAGCGCTTCAACAGCACCGACCATCTGCTGGATGAGGAGCAGGTGCGGCGCATGCTGGCCGAGCAGGTCGAAGACAGCCGCGACAACGAGATCCTGCGTGGCTTCGGCCTGGACGATCTGGACTTCGACAGCTTCAACCAGTATCGCCAGCTCTATGCCAACCTGCAGCCCGATCACCCCTGGAACCAACTGGATGCCCAGGCGTTTCTGTATCAGATCGGTGGCTGGCGCAAGGACCGTGAAACCGAGCGCTCGGGACTGACCCGCGCCGGGCTGCTTATGTTCGGACAGCAGGTCGCCATCATCGAAGCATTCCCCAACTACATGCTGGATTACCAGGAGCGCCCCGAGCCCAAGGCCGAGCTGCGCTGGGTCGACCGGTTGACCTTGGATGGTAGCTGGTCGGGTAACGTATTCGATTTCTATCGTCGGGTGATCCGCAAGCTGACAGCCGATCTAAAGGTGCCTTTCACCCTTGAGGGAGACCAGCGCCAAGATGACACCCTGGTGCACAAGGCGTTGCGTGAAGCCCTGGTCAATACCCTGGTGCATGCGGACTACACCGGGCGAGCCTCGATACTGGTAGTCAAGCGACCGGACATGTTCGGCTTTCGCAACCCTGGCTTGATGCGTGTGCCGGTGGATCAGGCCATGGCCGGGGGAAACAGCGACTGCCGCAATCGTTTGCTACAGAATATGTTTCGCTTTATCGGTCTGGGTGAGAATGCTGGCTCGGGGCTGCCCAAGATATTCCAGGGCTGGTCGAGCCAGCACTGGCGCAAGCCGGTACTTCGCGAGGCTCACTCGCCTTCCGACCAGACCTTGCTGGAGCTACATATGCTCAGCCTGGTGCCGGAGTCGGTGCTAGCCGAGCTGCGCGACTCTCTAGGGGAGCAGGATTTCTCCAGACTGACCGACAAGGAGCGCTTGATCCTGGTGACGGCCGCTATCGAGAAGACGGTGGACCATGGCCGCATGATGTCCATTCTGGATATCCACCCTCGCGACCTTAGCCAGCTATTTGCGGGTCTGGTGGATAAGAGGCTGATGCTGAGGAATGGCGCCGGGCGGGGCACGGTGTACTTCCTTCCCAATGCGCACCTGGAGGATATCTTCACGGAACTGGAGATGGCGGAAGGGGGGGCGGGTGCCAACTCTGAACCTTTCGAGGGCAGCTCTGAACCTTTGGACGTAAGCTCCGGACCTTTGGCGCCGAGCTCTGGACCTTTGGGTGCCAGCTCCGGACCTTTGGGTGCTAGCTCCGGACCTTGGGAGGAGCTACTGGTACTGGCAGAGCCGGTTGCCACGAAGGGCAAGGCACCGAAGGCCAAGGTGGAAGGGGTAATTCTGGCACTCTGCTCGCGGCGTCCATTACGGCTGGATGAGCTGACGCGCTTGTTGAATCGCTCGGCGGAGTCGTTGCGCAAGCACTATCTGCAACCCTTGGTCAGGGCGCGGCGGCTCAAGTTGCTCTATCCCACCAAGCCCAATCACCCCAGCCAGGCCTATGTGGCCGAGGAGCCAGGCGATGATCAGTGAGAGTCAACTGGAACAGCTTTGCCTGGGGTGGTTCGCCGATAATGGCTGGGAGATCTCCCATGGCCCGGATATCGCTCCTGATGGCGATACGCCGGAGCGTCAGGATTACCGCCAGGTACTGCTGCTGGGCGATCTAGATGCGACGGTCCGGCGCCTGAATCCACAGCTACCGGAGGATGCCGTGGAGCAGGTGCTGGCCCAGGTGGCGCATCCTGGGAGTCTTGATCTGGTGGTGAATAACCGCGCCTTCCAGCGTCTGCTGGTGGAAGGTGTGCCGGTCACCTATAAGTGTGATGATCGACAAAAACATGACCACGCCTTCCTGATCGACTTTGCCCAGGTCGATGCCAACCGCTTTCGTGTCATCAATCAGTTCACCATCGCTGGAGGCAAGCAACTTCGCCGGCCTGATTTGCTCGCCTTTATCAATGGGCTGCCGTTGGCAGTGCTGGAGCTGAAAAGTCCCACCGACGAGAAGGTCGATATCTGGGACGCCTTCCACCAGATGCAAACATACAAGGAGGAAGTGCCCGAGCTGTTCGTTACCAACGAAGCCCTGGTGGTCAGTGATGGTTACAATGCGCGGCTGGGTTCGCTGACAGCGAGTCAAGAGCGCTTCATGCCCTGGCGTACCATCAAGCACGAGGATGACAAGCCGCTGCTGGAGTGGCAGCTCGAGACTCTGGTAAGGGGGTTCTTCAACCGTGAGCTGCTACTCGACTACATCCGCTACTTTGTGTTGTTCGAGAGCGATGCCGAGAAGCTGGTAAAGAAAATCGCTGGTTATCATCAATTTCATGCGGTGCGCGAAGCGGTGAGGGCCACGGTGATCGCCGCCAGACCGGACGATTCCCGGCATGTGGCGGAGCGCCGTGCCAATTATGGCGACAGGGTAGTGCCAGGCAGCAAAAAGGCCGGAGTGGTGTGGCACACCCAGGGCTCAGGAAAGAGCATATCCATGTGCTGCTATGCGGGTATGCTGCTCCAGCAGCCGGAGATGAATAACCCGACACTGATCGTGGTGACCGATCGCAACGACCTGGATGGCCAGCTCTTCGCTACCTTCAGCGCTGCTCGCGAGCTACTGCGTCAGGAGCCGAGGCAGGCCGACGACCGCGATACCCTGCGCGGCCTGCTTGCCGAACGCGAGGCAGGCGGGATCATCTTTACCACGGTTCAGAAGTTCACCCTGCTGGAAGGGGAGTCAAAACACCCGGTACTCAATGATCGCCATAATCTTGTGGTGATCTCAGACGAAGCCCACCGTAGCCAATATGGCTTGAAGGCCAACCTCAAGCAAAGTGGCCGCTACACCTTCGGCTACGCCAAGCATATGCGCGATGCGCTCCCCAACGCGTGTTTCATTGGCTTCACCGGTACGCCGATTGATAGTGAAGATAAGAATACCCGCGCTGTCTTCGGCGATTACGTTTCCATCTACGACATTCAGGATGCGGTGGAAGACGGCGCCACGGTGCCGATCTACTATGAATCGCGGCTGGCCAAGCTCGAGATCAACCAGGCCGAGATCGAACAGTTATCCGATCAGGTCGAGGAGGTCATTGAGGACGAGGAAGACATTGGCCACCGCGAGCGCACCAAGGGGGAGTGGAGCCGCCTGGAAAAGCTGGTTGGTTCCAAGCCACGTCTCAAACAGGTGGCCGCCGATTTGATCGAGCATTTCGAGACGCGCAATGCCACCATCACTGGAAAGGCAATGATCGTAGCGATGAGCCGCGAGATTTGCGCTCACCTCTACAACGAGATTACCGCTCTGCGCCCTGAGTGGCATGATCCCGATCCGGAAAAGGGCGTGATCAAGATCGTGATGACCGGCTCCGCTGCCGACAAGGCACTATTACAGCCGCATATCTATAACAAGAAGACCAAGAAACGCCTGGAGGCACGTTTCAAGAATCCCGACGATCCTCTCAAGCTGGTGATAGTGCGAGACATGTGGCTGACCGGCTTCGATGCACCCTGTTGTCATACCATGTATGTCGACAAGCCGATGAAGGGCCATAACCTGATGCAGGCCATCGCGCGGGTGAACCGGAGTTATCGTCAAATCTGGTGGATGGCGATCAGGCCGCATTCCTGTCTGATTGATCAACCACTTGCTCCCCGTCCTGGAACTTGACGTTGCTGACGACCAGTTCCAGCTTCTGGAAGTGC